>NZ_JBHYMF010000169.1:0-14930 GCF_042742855.1 Streptomyces sp. NPDC058877
GCGGGGCGGGTGCGGGGCCGAGCGGCCCGCACGTGCCCCGCCGCCCCTCGGGGCGACGGGGCGGCGAACGGATCGGGCGCTCAGCCGAGTTGGGCGACCGCCTCGGTGGCGATCCGCTCGAAGGCGGCCGGGTCGGAGGCGAAGTCCGAGTCGGGGATCGGCCAGTGGATCACGATCTCGGTGAAGCCGAGCTCGCGGTGGCGTCCCGCGAAGTCGACGAATGCGTCCACGGACTCCAGCGGCCCGTTCCGGTCCGGGGTGAAGCCGTGGAGCAGGACCTTGTCCAGCCCGGCCACGTCCCGACCCAGCTCCGCGCACGCCTTGCCGAGCCTCTCGATCTGCCCGCGCAGGGCCGCCACCGACTGCTCCGGGGTGCCCGTCTCGTACAGCTTCGGGTCGCCGGTCGTCACCCATGCCTGCCCGTGGCGGGCGGCCAGCTTCAGTCCGCGCGGCCCGGTCGCCGCCACGGCGAAGGGGAGCCGGGGTCGCTGGACGCAACCGGGGACGTTCCGCGCCTCCTCCGCCGAGTAGAAGTCGCCCTCGTGCGAGACCGCCCCCTCGGTGAGGAGCCGGTCGAGCAGCGGAACGAACTCGCCGAACCGGTCCGCCCGCTCCTTCGGCGTCCACGCCTTTTGTCCGAGCACGGTGGCGTCGAAGCCGTTCCCCCCGGCCCCGATGCCGAGCGTGACCCGCCCGCCGGACACGTCGTCCAGCGTGATCAGTTCCTTGGCCAAGGTCACCGGGTGTCGGAAGTTGGGAGAGGTCACGAGGGTGCCCAGACGCATGCTCTGTGTGACTGTCGCCGCCGCCGTCAGCGTGGGGATCGCCCCGAACCACGGCCCGTCGCGGAACGACCGCCAGGAGAGGTGGTCGTACGTGTACGCGGCGTGGAAGCCGAGGTCTTCGGCCCGCCGCCAGATCTTCTGCCCTTCGGCCCATCGGTGGATGGGGAGGATCACCGTGCTCAGACGCATGACCTCGACGATACGCGGGCCTCCCGCTGTCACGGATATACCGACGGAGCAGATTCGGGAAGCCACAGTGACGTCGCGATGCGGGCCGCTACCGTGGCGTCATGGGCACGCTGGACAGGGCTGAGCTTGAGGCCATGATCGAAGAGGCGACGGTGGACGCCTACGGCGAGGACGAGCAGCGGACCGGCCTGTTCACCATGCTTGAGGAGTACCTCGACCTGCCCTTCACCACTGCGGTTCTCGGCGTCGAGGTGAAGGTGTGCGGCATCGACCTCACGCCCGACGGCAGGATCGTCGCCTCGTGCTCTCGCGGTCGCGTCCGGCAGTCGATCGGGATCCTGGATCTGCCGTTGCCCAGCCCCGCTCCCGACGGCGCGGAGTGGATCGAGGCGTACCGTCACTGGGCCGGTTGAGGCCGGACACCTCTCACTTCATGCGGAACCGGCTCGTACGAAAGGGCTGAACGTGGCTGAGGCCGCACAGGGCGCACGTCAGGGTGCTCATGAACCGTCATTGGCTGATCTCATCGAGCGCAGCGCCGAATTGAAGGGGCGGCTGGTCACCTTCGCGCAGAGTGCCCGCTTCGACCGGTGGTTGACACCCCTCCTGCTGGAGGCTGCTGGGCCTGAACGGCAGTTGGACGAGGGTGAGGCGATCCGGATCACCGACCACTTCATCCTGCGGTACCGGTTGCCGGACGGTTCGACCGTGGTGGACCGCTTCGTCACCGGCCGGAAGGACTTGGCCGCGGCCGACCGGGAGATGCTGCTCGGCTGGCGTGACCCGGTCGAGGGCGTCTTCGAGATCCGGCGCAAGGACGGCGATGCCGTCATCCTGCTGAACCTTGTCGACGACCTGGAGTACCGCACGTACTCGAACGTCGGGCGGGCGGCATTTCGTGGAGTGTCCAAGGGGGGATTCCTCCATACCTGCCTGGTACCCGTCCGCTCGGTTGGCGGGGCGTGGTTGGTATCCGGGGCGATGACGAGCTACCCCAGGTCCAGCGCCACCGAGATCGCCCAAGCAGCCCTGCAACTGGCCACGCACCACCCCGAACTGGTCTTCCGCAACGCCGAGAAGATCGAGCAGGGCTGGCAGCGGATGCGGGAGGACCGGGCAGCGTTCGTCGAGTTCTGCGGTGGCGACGAACTGGTCCTTCCACCTGCCGAAGCCGAGGACCTCCTCAACGCCTACTACCGCCACCGCCAAAAGGCAGCCGTCGCCGCACAGCCTGGTCGTGCCCGACGCAAGCGGCCCCCCGGCCTCGACCTGCCCTTCTTCGAGCTGCCGTCAGAACTGGCGGACTCGGACACCGTCGGCGTCGTCTACGACCAGGTCGACGGGCTCAACTTCTACGCCGACTACGGGATGCTGCGGGACCTCTTCACAGACCCCGCCCTCACGGGTCGCAGACAGCACCAGGACCTGCTGCGCACGTACCTGCGCGAGGAGTCGATCACGCCATTGCCGATCCGCCGGCTGGTCGCCGCTCACCCGGAGACGGCGGACACCGTGTTCCGGAAACTGCTGAGGAAGCCCGGATTCACCTGGAGCGAGCACGGCGACGCGCTGCTACGCCGACGCAAGCCCTGGTACTACGAGAGCGACCCGCGCCCTGGGGTGTCCGTGATCGGCGACCGCCTGAGTGAACTGCTCAGCGCGGGACGGCGCTGAGCTCGTACGTGGAGAGCTCGACAGGTGACGCGCATACCGCAGTATGCTGATTCCATGGCTGATACGACCCGCATCACGGTCACTCTCCCCACTGAGCAGGTGGCGGAGCTGAAGAGGCTCACGGACAACGTCTCCGGCTATGTAGCGGAGGCGGTCGCCCGCCAGATCAGACACCAGCTGCTCGGTGAGGAACTGCGCCGCTACGAGGAGGAGCACGGCGCGTTCACCGACGAGGAGTTGGCCGCGGCCCAGGCCAGAATCTTCGGCACGGCCGAACGCGAGGAGTCGGCGAGCGCCGCGTGAACCATCGCATCGAGACCGTCGTACTGGACTCCCAAGGGCTGTCCGCCTGGATCTCACAGGACCGGGCCGTGCTCGCGATGATCCGGTCCTTCCATTCGATGGCTGCCGATCTCGTCGTCTGCGCCAACACCGTCGTGGAAGTCATGCACGCCCGGGTGAACACCGCCCGACTGAACTGGATCCTCTCCCAGGTCAAGGTGGGAGCGGTGACCGAGCAGGCGGCCAGAGCCGCCGCCGGCCTGCTGGAAGAGGCCGGACTGCACGGCCACGAGTACGCGATCGACGCCACCGTCGCCGAGTTCGCGCTCCGCCAGCCAGGCCCGGTGGCCATGCTCACGTCGGACGTCGACGACATGGCCAAGCTGTGCGGTAACCGCGTCCGACTCATCGCGATCTGATCTGCTCCGGGCGGGACCAAGACGCCCCTGACGCACGTCTTCCCAGGTCAGGCCGTGATGGGTGAACGAGGCTTGACCGGGATTGCCTCCGGGCTTCTGGCCAAGCAGGGCGAGAGCGCCGCCGGCATCATCGACGCCCTGCACGAGCAAGGGCTTCCACGCGCACACGCGCACCAACGACTGCGACCCGGCCTCCTACCCCCGGGCCGTGCGCCGACCGCAGCCGTCCGTCCGGTGCACCGTCAGGGCCCACGCCGGACGGGCAAGAGCCGCCCACCCCGCCCCCGGACCGAACGGTCACAGCAGGGGAAGCCCCGGTTGGGCAGACCGGCACCGTCACGTGACCAGGGCTGAGGCGCCAGGTCGATGGAGTGGGGGTCGGGCCCGCACCCAGGAGTGCAGGCTCGATCCCAACGGGTCGTGGCGCCTACCAGGATCGCATCGTTCCCCTGCGTGGCAGCCGCCCCCGGACAGAGGCCGCGGCCCTGCGGATCCGTGGCCGGGCGGCGGCCAACAGCAGGGCCGCACCGAGAGCGGTCACGGCCGACACGATCACGTGTGTGGGAAAGCGGACCTCCACGCCGGGGTCGTCGGCCAGTTTCCACAGCGGCCAGGCCGTTCCGACGACCCGACCCTTGATGTGGCTGACGGGCAGGGTTCCCGAGTCCGCGGTGAGGTGGGCCCGTGAGTCCACCGCGATGCTGCGGGAGTCTCCGAGGAGGAAGACGCGGTCCTTGGGCACGGTGATGTGGTACGCACCAAAGGTGTTGTCGTCTCCGTGTGCGTACGGCTCGGTGAGTGTCTTGCCGTTCACCGAGACTCCGCCGTCGGGGGCGTGGCTCACCTTGTCGCCACCGAGGCCGATGACCCTCAGGGTGTAGAGGTGGCCGACCGGGGCGTCGGGCCAACCACCCCGGATGACGACGACGTCTCCGCGGCGGATGTCGCTTCCTCCAGCCGAGGACGCATCCACGAGAGCCGTGTGGTCTCCGTCGAAGGCGGGAGCCATCACCTCGGTTCCGACGTCGTGCCGGTCGTACCCGAGCCCGAGGGAAACACCACCGGCCAGCAGGAGCGCTGCTCCCAGAGCGGCCGCCCTGACCCTGCGGCGCGATGAGCGGGACGATTCCTCTCCGGCTGCCGCCGTCTCCGCGGACTCGGCCATCGCCATGTCTCCTTCCCTTCCGTTACTCACGACGTAGATCCTCCGGTCGTGGCCGGGCTCCCACGGTGAACGCCCCCACCACTGCCGCGCATGCCAAAGCGGTGAGCACGAGCGGCCCCGCCGCGTCGAGGGTGCCCGCGTACCAGCCGTTCTGCTGCCCTTGGAGGAGTAGGACCGCGTTCCCCGCCAGCACCCCGGTGAGGGCCGCGAGGCCGAGGGCCAGGCAGAGGGGGGCGAGGAGTTGCAGCCATTGCACGGTTCTGAGAGTGCGTCCGGGGACACCGACCACCACGAGCGCGGTGATGTCCTTGCGGCGTTCCAGTGAGCGGCCGATGGCACTCACCAGGAAGGCGGTGAGGCCGAGCAGGAAGGCGATGACGATGCCCGTGTCGACGGTCCCGCGGTGCACCCGGAAGTCCTCCAGGCCGTCGAGGTCGAGATCCCCGGCCCGCAGCAGCGCGGCCGGTGCGACCGTGGCGAGTTCGGATGCGAAGCGGTCGATGACGTCGATGTCTGAAGGAAGTTGATACCAGAGCCTGGTGTCGGCGGTGACGCCGAGGGTCGGCTGCGGTGTGGTGTCCAGCAGCGTCGGGCCGGCCGCGAAGGTGGAGGCCATGGTGAGCTTCAGCAGCGGCTCCGGCGCTATGACCCGGGTCACGGCCCCCTTTTGATCACGGAATGCGATCGGCATGCCCGACGGGATCGGCTTCTGCGGTCCGGCGGCGACCCGGTAGCGCGTACCGTTTCGGCAGTCGGGCAGCCCCTCGCCCGTCAGCCGGCGCGCCGTGGCGCAATCGGCCGTGATCAGGGTGGCCCCGAATGCCCGCACCTCGGCCTCGACCGTTTGCGGGGCTGTGCTGGAGGGCTCCTCGGGGATCACGCTCTGCTGCGCTGACCAGCGGGTGGCGGCAGGGAGGAACAGGAGCTTTTCCCGCGTCGACGCGGGAACCTCACGGGCCTCGACGGCGACCGCGGTCGGTCCGGCGGCAGGACTCGAAGTCAGTTCGACCTGGCGGAGTACGCCGGCTCCGATGCATGCCACCAGGACCAGAAGCACCAGGCCGGAAAGGTGCCAGGTCAGGCCCTGCGACTCGTACTCGACCTTGCGGGCCGCCAGTCGGGCGGCGAGCGGGATCCGGTTGCCGCCGGCCCACTGCGCCAGCCCGACGAGCACGGGGCGCAACGCGAAGAGCATGCCGACTGAGACCAGGCCGACACCGAGAATGAGAAGGACGCCTTCTGCTGTCGCCGCCGTGCCGCGAGGGGCATCGGCATTCATGACGGGGTAGACGATGAGGCCCAGCCCGAGGGCGAACGGTAGCGCGTGCCACCACCTGGGGGGCTTCTCAGCCCCCTCGAAGCGGGCTTGCAACGGCTTCGCCAACGCCTGCGACGTGTTCTTGGAGCCGATGAATCCAACAGCCAGAGTCACGATGGCCACGGTGACGACAGCGATGGGTGCCGACACGCGCGAGGTGTCCGCGTACCAGCTGAACCCCACCGTCCCGGACGGGCCGACGTAGCGGTTGGCGGCCGAGTAGAGGGCGAGACCGAGCAGGGCTCCCAGGGAACCGGCGGTCGCGGACTCCAGAGCCGCGAGACGCAGTACCTGGCGACGGCTCATTCCGACGAGCCGCAGAGCGGCGTAGCGGCGGGTCCGTGTCACGGCCGACAGCCGGGCGCAGACGTTGAGGTAGATGATCGCGGGGGCCGCGGTGATCAGGGCCAGTTCAAGGGGCACCTGGGAAAAACGCTCGCGGACATCGACGTCCGCGTTCCTTCCGCCCCAGCCCCGGGCGGTGCGCGCTTCGGCGATCTGATCGGCCGGGACACCGACGTAGGCATACAGCTCGTCGGGGCCGAGCAGGCCCGCCGGGGCGATCTCCCCTGCGGGAGTCCCGGGCACGAGCTTGGCGAAGGACGCGTCGGCTTCGGCCCTGGCGCGGGCCTTGGGGGACAGCACGACCTGCCCCGGTCGGGGCAGCGCCGGTACCCCGGGCGGCGGCTCCGCCACGTCGGCGTCGAGGGCGACCATGATTCGGGTGAATCGCTCGCCGCCCCACGAGCCGTGGAGCACCTGGTACGCGAACGGGGCTCCGGATCCACCGGTCTGTGCCGTCGTCGGCAGGGGTGCGCGTGCGGAGCTGAGCTCGGCACGCTTCCCGAGTGCTCCCGGCATGGTGGCGAGCAGAACGACGACGACCACACCCATGGCGATGCCCGCCACCATCAGCGCGAGGCGGGCCACTCCGGCGGCACCGCCGCCGCGCAGCACCCTGACCAGAAGTCGTACATCGCTCATGACCGGTTCTCCGGCGCCTGCGGCACGATCGTGCCGTCGAGTAACTCGATCGAGCGGTCCGCACGGAGCGAGAGGTCCCGGTCGTGGGTGACCATGACGACGGCAGTGCCCTGTTCCTCGGCGAGCTCCCACAGCAGGTCGACCACGACCGCGCCGTTGGCACGGTCCAGGGCCCCGGTCGGCTCGTCCGCGAAGACCACGGCCGGCCGATGCACCACAGCGCGAGCCACCGCCGCGCGCTGTGCCTGACCGCCGGACACCTTGGCGGGGCGCTTCTTCGCCTGCTCGGTCAGCCCGAGCCGCTCCAACAACCCGTCGACTCTGCGGGTGCGCTCTCGGACGGGGACCTTCTGGAGCTCCAACGGCAGCAGGACGTTCTCCCGCAGAGTGAGTTCGGGGACGAGCTCCGCGGACTGGAAGACGAAGCCGAATGACCGCTGTCTCACCTCGGACCGCTGGGCGTCTCCGAGCGCGCCGAGATCCTTCCCCTGGAAAGAGATACGGCCGTTGGAGGGCTGCATCAGCCCCGCCAGGCAGTACAGCAGGGTGGTCTTCCCCGATCCGCTCGGGCCGACGAGGGCAACCTTCTCTCCCTCGGCCACGGTCACTTCGACTTCTGACAGAACGGTGGCGGTCCGATAGGCGTGACCGACGTTCTCCGCGACAAGCATGCCGTTTCCGTTCGTTCTGGCTGTGCGCAAAAGAGACGGGCGGCGGACCACCGGAGTGGCCCGCCGCCCGTGGGATCAGCGAGTCATGTACGCACTGGTGCACTTGTCGGTGCCCCAGCCGTTGTACCGGCAGGTCTGCATGCTGCCGTCGTTCGCGTAGAGCGCCGCGGGGGCGTAGACGACCTCGTCGCCCCGCACTCGGGCCTCGTTTCCCTTGGAGCCGGTCCACGGCGTGCCGTAGCCGTAGCCGGAGACCTTCCCCTGGACCTTGACGGAGGGGGAGTCACCTTCGGCGTCGTACAGGTACCCGGACACCTCCATGCCGCCGGGGTTGCTGCCCTCGGGGTACCAGCAGACGGAGCCGCTCATGCGCGCGCACGTGTTGCCGACCCAGATGGAGGCGTTGCCGTCACGTGCGAGCGCAGCCGAAGCGCCCCCGACAACGACAGCGGCAGCCAGGGGCGCGACAGCGATCCCCTTGCACGTGTTGGTCTCCGTACGTTCCCCCCTGAAGCGAGCACCGCCCCCTTTGGCCGGGGATGGCATGCGTCGCAGCACCGACCGCAATCGAACTGGTTCTCGCAATCGCGCTGTGACGGTTGGTAACGCTAGGGCCGCAAGGGGCGCCGGCGGGGCGCCTTGGAGTGGAATGTGATGGGTGCCACAACGCTGAAGGGTCTTTGCGATCCCATACGGTCGCCAGGGCTCAAACGCCGGAATATATGTGGAAGGTGAGGCTCGGATCGTAATGTCGCGTGCGATCGCGAAGATCATGTCCATGGGGGAGTCTGGGGTCCGCGGCGGGTGCTCGGCCGCGCCGGCGTCCGGCCCCGGCCCGTCGCCGCCCCGGCGGCAGCCGCCGCGCTCGGGCCGGTGGCCGGCCGGTTGGTCCTCCGATGCCCCCGGCGCTTCGTCGTGTCCTCCGGCGGGCCGGCGGTTTGGCTGCGAGCGGAGCGAATTGCGCCGTCGAGTGCAGTCGGTCGGTGCAGTCAGTCGGTGCAGCCGCTGGAGAGCTGCCCCGTGATGACGGCGGACGCCGCGTCACCGTAGACGTCGGCGGACAGCTCCGGCTGCCAGGCCATCTGCAGGATGAAGCCCTGGAGCAGGGACAGCAGGACACCGGCTGCCGCGGCGGGGTGGACCGCGGCAGCCACTTCGCCCTCCGCCTGCCCCTGCGCGATGCGCTCGCTCAATGCGTCGCGCACCCCTCGCAGGCCGTGCTGCATCGCGGCGGACAGTGTGGGGTTGCGCAGCACCTCGCTCCACGCCTGGACCGCCAGCCGGAACCGGTCCTCGGCGCGATCGAGGCCCGCGAGCGTCCGGGGCAGGTCGGCGAAGAGCTCGGAGAGCGGCTGCCGGGTGTTCAGGGCATCGCGTACGGCCGTCTCCACCATGGCGGTCGCGTCGAGCGAGATCGCCGCGATGATCTCGTCCTTGGTGCGGAAGTACCGGTAGACCGCGCCGGGGGACATGTCCGCCGCGTCGATGACGTCCTGGATGGTCGTGCGGTGGAAGCCGTCGCGAGCGAAACACGCCGAGGCCGCCGCGAGGATGTGGTCGCGGCGGGCTGCGCGGTATGCGGCGCTGACTCGGGGCATGTCGCCACGTTAAAGCGAGCGCTCGCTCTTGACAACAAACCTGCCGAGCGGCCACTCTCCATAAAAAAGAGCGAACACTCCCTTTTTTAGGAGGTGTGATGCAGCACACCCAGGTACTGATCGTCGGGGCAGGCCCGACCGGGCTCGCCCTCGCTGCCCGGCTGAACCGCTTCGGAGTGATGGCGCGCATCATCGACAAACACGCCGGAGTGCTGGAGGCCACCAAGTCGGCGGCCCTGCACGCCCGGACCTTGGAACACCTGCGCACCCTGGAGGTGGCCGACCGAGTCCTGGCCGAAGGGCAGCGGGTCGACGTCCTGCAACTGCGCACGGCCCATCGCGACCGGATCGCGGTGGATTTCCGCACTCTGCGCGACACGGCCTATCCGCACATGACGGACATCCCGCAGGCCCGCACCGAGCACATCCTCATCGATCGTCTCGCCGACGCGGGCGTCTCGATCGAGCGCAACACCACCTGCACTCGCGTCGAGCAGACCGACGACGCGGTGACCGTCACGGTCGCGACCCCGGAGGGCGGGACCGACAGGATCGCGGCGGACTGGCTGGTCGGCTGCGACGGCGCGCACAGCACGGTGCGTTCGCAGCTCGGCATAGCCTTCGCCGGTGACGCCTACACCGACGACTGGGTGCTGTGTGACGCGATCGTCGACTGGCCCCTGCCCCGCAACGAAATGACCTTCTCTGCCGACGCCGACGGCATCTGCGGGGTGTTCCCGTTGCCCGGAGAGCGGCGCTACCGGCTCGCCTACACCCAGAACCGTGCCGCCGACGGCACTCTGGTCGAGCCCAGCCTGGCCGACGCGCAGCAGGCTCTCCGCAGGGCCGCCGTCACCGGCACGATCCGGTCGGTCGACGAGTTCTGGACCTTCCGCCTCGCCCACAAGCAGGCCGTCCGCTACCGCAGCGGCCGGGTGTTCCTGGCCGGGGACGCCGCCCACGTCCACACGCCTTTCGGCGGACAGGGCCTGAACCTCGGCATCGGGGACGCCATGAACCTGGGCTGGAAGCTGGCCTCGGTGGTCACCGGCCGGTCCCCCGGCTCCTTGCTGGACACCTACCAGCCCGAGCGGCACCGCATCGCCCGGGACGTGGTGGCGTTCACCCACCGCGGCGCCACGGCCATGCTGCTGCGTGACGATGCACGCCGTCACCTGCGCGACGCGGTGATGACCCTGCTGCAGCACGCGCCTCCGGCGCAGCACGGCCTCGCCCGCCGGTTCTCCCAACTCGGCCACAGCTACCGCCGCACACCGCGCATCCCCGGTCGTGGAAGCTCCCTGGCGGCCGGTGACCGGCTCCCTGACCCACTGCTCTTCGACGGCCTCACCAACCGCTCCGTGCGTCTGCACGACTTGCTGCCGTCCGACGCGTGCACCCTGCTGCTCACCACCACGGCGGACGCCGATCCGGTGGACGCGTCACTCACCGAGCTGTACCGGCGCTGGCACGGCGTGCTCACCGGGACGGTGCTGACCACCCGGTGGGGACCAGCCGTCCGGAGGGGCACGGTCGACGCCGTCCCCGCAGCACTCGACCGGGGCCGCCAAGCCGCCCGGTTGTACGGACGCGGGCCCATGGCCTACCTCGTCCGCCCGGACCGGCACCTGGCCTACGCCGGCCCCCCGGACGCCGCCCGCATAGAGGACTGCCTGGGCTCGATCCACACGGCACCCGCTCGCCCCTCCTCGGGCGCCGCGGCAGGAACGGTGGGACCCGCATGAACGGCATCGTCAGCATCCATCTGAGGCAGTCCACCGCCCACGCCGTCCTCGCGGAACGCGGCACGGTGCTCGTGGATGCCGGACCGGCCGGCTCCACCCGCACGCTGCTGCGCCGCCTCGTCAGGGCCGGCGTCGACCCTGACGGGATATCGCTGATCGTCCTGACCCATTGTCACCCCGATCACGCCGGCGGTGCCGCCGAGCTGAGCCGTGAGCTCGGGGCACCGGTCGCGGTGCACTCGGCCGAAGTGGACTGGGCCACCACCGGAACCAGTCGGCTGTACGAACCCCAGCGGCTGTTCGGCCGGATACTGCGCAGCACCCTGAACCCCGCGTTCCCCGCGTTCACCCCGGATCTCGTGCTTGAGGACGGTGGCGCACTGGACGCGTACGGCCCACCGCTGACCGTGCTGCACACCCCCGGCCACACGCCCGGGTCCATCACCCTGCTCCACCGCCCGGACGGCAGCGCCCTCCTCGGTGACCTCCTGACCGGTGGAATGCTGCGGCGCGACCGCCCCGGCATGCCCTTCCTCGCCCAGGACCCCGCGCAAGTGACCGCGAGCGTACGCGCGGTACTGGAACACGACCCGAGCCGACTCCTGTTCGGACACGGCCGCCCCGCCTCGGCCACGGCGGCACGAAAGCTGGTGCGATGGTGACGGCGGGGTGAGGCGGGCCGCCTGTGGGGCGGTCCGTACCGGCTTGCGGGGTTGACCTCCGGAACGCGGCCGCCCCGTCCGCCCACACCCGGACGACGACGCCGTCCTCGTACCGGCTGCCCACGGCCGACCGACGGCCACCACGACGGTCCCCGATTGCCTGCATCCGGCAACTGCGGCCTCCGGTGGGGTGCGCCGGGGCCGCGTGCCGGTGCGGAGGGCCCGGTGGGCGGAACGCGTGCCGGGCGGACGGGGCGGGCCGACTTCCGGTGGTGCGGTCAGCCGTCCCGGAGCAGACGTGCCACCAGCGCGGGCGACAGCCGGTGCAGGACCGTCAGGGCGCGCACCTTGCCCACGCGGATGACGGGTCGGGCGCGGTCCATGCCGCGCAGCAGTTCCGTGGCCGCCCGTTCCGGGCTGATCTTGCCGCTGCCCCGGCCGGCCGTCATGGCCGTGTCGACGAGGGGCAGCACGGCCTCCGTGACCCGGATGCCCCGCTCGTCCTCGGCGAGTTGGTGGCGCAGGGCGGTGGTGTAACTGCGCAGTGCGGCCTTGGTGGCGCAGTACAGGGGAGCGGTGCGCTTCGGGGACAGGGCCAGCGCCGAAGTGACGTTGACGATCAGACCCCCCGACAGCACCAGGGGCAGGGCGAGCGCGGTGAGCTTGACCGGGCCGGTCAGATTGGTCCCGATCTCGGTGTCCATGGTGCGGAGCAGGTCGGCGGGGTCGTGTGCGGTCAGCCGGTACTCGAACTGGACCGCCGCGTTGTTGATCAGGAGCCGAATGCCCCCTCTGGTGCGCAACTGCTCGGTCAGGGAGACCACCTCGCTCTCCACCGAGAGGTCACAGCGGATGGCCTCGATCCCCGGAAGGGCCTCGGCGGCGGCCAGGCGGTCCTGGTCGCGGCCACAGACGACGACCCGCTCGCCGCGCCCCGCGAGCCTTCTGGCCAGTGCCAGACCCACGCCCGCGGTGCCGCCGGTGATCACGGCGATTCCCGTGCGATCCGTATCGGACATGCCGACCTCCTCGTGTGGAATTAGATTACAGAGCAGTAATGTAATCTAATTCCACGACCCCATGGGGTCCCATCCAGCGCGAGGAGCGTCATGACGTACGTGGTGATGAACATGCTGCAGTTCCAGCCCGCCTGGCTCCGTCTGGAGCGCAGTGAGCGGGCCCGTACCTGGGAGGCGGTCCGGGCCCTCGCCGCCCGGGCCGACGGGGTCCGCCTCCGTTGGTTCGACTCGGAGGCGTTCTGCGCCGACTACAGCGACATCCTCTTCATCGAGACCGAGGACCTCTCCGCCTACTACATGTTCTGGGAGGCGGTCCGGGACACCGAGCTCTTCTCGGTGCCGTACGTCGTGGTGAAGCAGGTCGCCATGGGGATCGAAGACGGCTTCGTCGCGTACGACGAGGCCGTCGCCGCCCGGGGGTCGGTGGCCGGTGGGTGAGCGGGCTTCCGCGGCCGGGCGACCGCGCAGCGACGAGGCGTCGGCGCGCATCCTGCGGGCCGCGGTCGAACTGCTGGCGGAGGGCGGGGCGGCGGGGGTGTCGGTCGACGCGGTGGCGGTTCGCGCGGGCGTCTCCCGGCCCACGGTCTACCGGCGGTGGAAGGACCGCACCGAGTTGATCGCTGCCGCGGTTCGGCACTCCTTCGCGGCGGCCAACCCCGAAGCCCCGCACACCGCCGACGTGCGCGCGGACCTCGTCACCGTGCTGTCCAATACCGTGCGCCTGCTCACCGGCACCGAACTCGGCCGGGTCATCGCCGGACTGGTCAGCGAGCGACCCCGATCCCCCGAACTCGCCGCGGCGCTGCACGAGGTGGAGCGGGAGCGGCGCACCATCCTCCGACAGGTCCTGCGGCGGGCCGAGGAGCAGGGGCGGCTGCGTCTTTCCGATGCGGAGCTGGCCGTCGACCTGCTGCTCGGCCCGGTCTACCTCCGACTGCTCGTCACCGGTGATCCCGTCTCCGAAGGGCTCGTTCGGGAACTCGTCGAGGTGGTGGTCCTTCCGGATCGATGAGCATCGAGGCGTGCGGTGCCGCTGACGTTTTCGGTGCGGCGTCCCTCCCCCCTTGCGCTCGTGCCGGGTTGACGTCCCGTGACCCGACCGCACTGTGGATCGTTCTCACCCAAGCTGCGTGTGTCGCCCCGTACGAGGCGCGCAGGAAGGGTGGGAACGTTTGTGCCGAAAAGAATCGAAAATGAACACGGAAACCCCCCGTTGGGGTGAACTCACCCCGGGCGACTGCCGGTTCACTCTCCGTGCGTAAAGATTTCGGTGTCTCAAGTCGCAGGAGCCGCAGCGACCCACCGTCCCCGAGGCGAGCGGCCGGCGACGCCATGTCTTCCGTGGGGGTTCCACCATCGTGAACAGCAACACCTTCCGCATGCCGGTGCGCCGTACCGCCGCTGCCGTGACCGTCGCCGCCCTGGCCGTCGGCCCCGTGCTCCTGGCGGCTCCGGCGGCGCACGCCTCGGGCGGCGAAGGGCGTGCCACCGCCTCCGTGCTGCGGGCCGGCCTCGACGTCTCCCTCCTGGGCAAGGCCGTGGAAGTGCCGGTGCGGGCCTCCCTCAACGAGGTCGAAGCACCGGAGAGCGGCGACGAGACGGCGCTCTCCGTGAAGGTGCAGGGGGCCGAGGGCGGGAAGCCGATCGACCTCCTCAGGGCGGACGTCGCCACCTCGGACGCGACCGTGGACGAGGGGAGGGCCGAGGGGCACGTCAATCTGGTCAAGGCCCGGGTCCACGTCCCCGGCATCCCGCTGCTCTCCCTCATCGAGGTCGAAGAGGTGACGTCCACGGCGCTGTGCGAGGTGGGGAAGCAGCCGGTTGCCACGTCCAACGTCCTCGGCCACGTGACCGTCTTCGGGAAGAAGACCACCCTGTCGGCCGGTGGCCGGACCCAGGTCGGGGTGCCGGGAGTCGGGCAGGTCACCCTGGACCTCTCCCGCACCTCCACCGCCAGTCGCAGCGCCGCGGCAACGGCCCTCGAACTACACGTGGAAGTCGACCCGCTGAAGCTCGGTGTCGCGGAGGTCAACGGCACGGTCACCCTTGCCGAGGCCGCCTGCGAGACGCCCGAGGGCACGGCCCCGACGGACGAGCCGACGGACAAGCCGACGGACAAGCCGACGGACGAGCCGACCGGGCAGCCCAGCGAACGGCCTTCGGAGCAGCCCTCGGCCAAGCCGAGCGACGCCGGTGGCATCAAGACCAACAACGCCGGCGTCACCCCCACCGAGCACCTCGCCGAGACCGGTGGCAGCTCCGCCACCCCGTACATCGCGGCCGGGGCGCTCGCCCTCCTGCTGGCGGGCGGCGGCGCTCTCGCGCTGACCCGCTCGCGAGCCCGTTCCCGCAGCTGACGGCCCGAGGGGGAGGCGCCGGGGGGTGCCGGGGCGGAAACGGGGGCCGGGGAGGGCGGCGG
>NZ_JBHYMF010000170.1:0-14788 GCF_042742855.1 Streptomyces sp. NPDC058877
GCCTTCGGGGGCGGACCGGTCGGTGCCGGTCCGCCCCCGCTCCGCCCCCGCTCCGGGATCACTCCGGCGATGGCCCGTTCGGGTGTCACCGGTGCTCCCGTGCGATGACCACGACCTCGTCCTGCGGATGCCAGTACCGGACGTGCGCCTTGGGCGGGTTGAGGCGGAGGCCGTGGTCCGGGCCGGTCGCCGGGCGGGAGCGGTATCCGATGGCGCGGGCGCCCCGTCGGGCGGCCGACTCCACGACGGTGGCGAAGGAGGCGGTGCGTCCGGTCGCGACGTAGTGCCCCGCGGGGTGGAGGTGGAGGGTGTTGCCACCGGGGGCCAGGAGTTCCTCGAACACGGTGGCGAGATGGGGACCCTGCGAGATCTGGGTCATGAGGAGTCCGACGAGCCGGCCGCTGACCACGTAGTCGGCCCGGCGGCCGTGGGGGCTGAGGAGCCGGTTGCGGTCATCGGCCATCTCGATGACGACCGGGACGGGGCGACCGGCCTCCCGTTCCGTGGTCCGCAGGTGGAGGAGGGTGACGAGCGTCCGGTCGTCCGGATCTGCGTGGCCCGGTCGGTGGTCGGGGCCGAGCACGATCACGGAGTCGTATCCGGTGGGGTCCAGCGCGTCCGTGGTCTCGTGCGAGGTGGGGTCGCCGGGCCGGTGGCACACCTCCATGCGGGCGCCGGCTGCTTCGGTGGCCTCCCGGATGCGGGCGAGGGTCTCCGCGTCCGACCCGGCCACGACGTCGAGGGTGGAGCCGAGCGGCGTGTGGAGCGCCAGTCGGTCGACGACCCGGTGGGCACGGCGGTTCCAGCCGAGGAGGAGGACGCGTACGGGTCCTGCAGGGGGGTCGGGCGGCGTCCGGACGAGTGCCGTCGGATCGTACGGGGTGGGGGTGGCGGACAGCCGGGTCGACCGTTCGTCCTCGGCGATCACCAGGAGCGCGTCGTCGGCGAGGAACCGCACGGAACCCGCGGGGTTGAGCGCGACGGTCCCGTCCCGGTGGACGATCCCGACGGCGGTCGACACGGGGCAGGCGCGGTCGGCCTGTTCGAAGGTCAGACCGGACAGGCCCGGCTCCCGCACGGTGTGGAACTCGTGCCCGGCGAAGTCGAGGAGTTCCTGGTGGACGAGGGAGAGACCGGGCCGTCGTGCGCAGTCGACGAGGAGCCGTGCTGCGAGGTCGTCCGTGCCGAGGACGGTCGCCAGGGGGCCTCCGGCCAGCCGGGCGGCGGTGAGGTAGCGGTCGTCGCGCACGGCGGCGATGACGCGTACGGGGCGCTCTTCCCCCACGGCTGCGGACAGGGACAGCAGGGTCTTCACGACCTCGACGTCGGCACGGGGGTCGTCGTGGGGCAGGACGAGGACGCTGTCCGCGGTCCCGGGGCTCACCCGGGCGAGCGCGACGGGGTCGGTGGGACGACCGCTGCGGCAGATGACCCGCGTGCGGCCCGTGGTGCCGACGGCAGCGTGGAGGTCCTCCTCCATGGAGGCCTTGTCGCGGTCCGCGAGCAGCGTGACGACGCGGCGGCGCCCGTCGGTGTGGGCGGCGACCAGTTCGGAGAGGACGGTGGGGATCTGTTCGGACCAACCGAGGACGACGGTGTGCCCGCTCTCGAGGACCCTGGCGTGTCCCCGCCCGAGGGCGATGACGCGGTCGGTGAGGCCGGCGGTGATGAGACTGACCAGCGTGGAGACGTAGAACAATGCGATGAGGGCGAGGAGCACGGAGAGCGCGACGCGCAGCGGTGGGCCCACTTCGCCGCCGAGGCGGAGGGTCTGTCCGGTGTTGCGCCACACCGCCGCGACCCTGTCGCCGAGGGAGGTGGGGGCGCGCTGGTCGGTCCAGGCCAGGAGCGTGCTGACGGGGATGACGACCGCCAGGCAGACGAGGGCCAGCCAGGCACAGAGCGCGGGTGTGCCGCGGGTGAGCGTGGTGTCGAACCAGTAGCGGAAGCGCGCCCGGACCGAGGGAGGACGGTACGCGGGCCGGGCGGGTGCTCCTCCGATCCGGACGGGGCCACCCTCCTGTGCCGCGCTCCGCTGCCCGGGAACCACCCCTTTGCCTTCTTTTTGCACGTGAGCAGCGTCCCGTCCCGTCGTGGACGGCGGGACGGCATCGGGGCACATTCATCCCTTCGTGATCCGTGGGGAGGCGGGCAGGGGGCACGGGCGATCAGGCGTGCGGATCGACCTGGCCTCCGCGCGACGGCGCTGGACGGAAGCGCACGGGACGGTTGAGTACGGTGGCGCGTACGGCAGTTGAGTACGGGTGCTCATGTCCGTGCGGCCCGGTTCCCGGACGATGGTTCCCTCAGCGTTCCACCACGGATCCAGGGAGACTCCCGTGCTCAGCCGCATCGCCGCCCGCGTCGTTCCGTTCTTCGGGCGACTGACCGTCACCAAGGACCCCGGGGTCCGCGTCGAGCCGGGCAGCATCCTGGTCGTGAACCACACCTCCCTGGCCGATCCGGCACTGGTGCTCGCCGCGCTCCGCAAGGGACTCGCCGTCGAGCCCGTGCTGCTGGCGACTTCGGGGCTGTGGCGGGTGCCCCTCCTCGGACGGGCCCTGACCCGCGAGGGCCACGTGCCCGTCCACCGCCGGTCGTCCCGTGCCGCGGCTGCCCTCGACCACGCGGCGGTCGCGCTCGCCTCGGGCCGGCACGTGATGATGTACGCCGAGGGACGCATCCCGCCGCGTCGGGACGCGTCCGAGAACCCGCCGGAGGCCTTCCGCACCGGGCTCGCCCGGCTGGCCCGGGAGACGGGGGCGCCCGTCGTGCCGATCGGTCAGGCCGGGGCCCGGCGGATCAGCTCGGGCGGGCGGGCGAAGCAGATCTCAGGAGTGCTCACCGCCCCCGTCCGCAGGCCGGGGCTGCACGTTCACATCGGGGCGCCGCTGCGGCTGCCCGAGGAGGTGACCGCCGCGACGGAACTCGCCCACGCGGCCGTGACGGCGGCTTGGAGGACGGCGGCGGGTGCCCTCGGTGAGCCGGCGGCCCTGGTCAGAAAACCGACAGACCGGTGATGGTGGTGAAGCGGTCGAGGGCGGTGACGCCCGCCACCGAGTTGCCCCGGCTGTCCAGTCCGGGGCTCCACACGCACAGGGTGCAGCGTCCGGGGACGACGGCGACGACCGCCCCGCCGACGCCGCTCTTGCCGGGGAGACCGACGCGGTAGGCGAAGTCACCCGCCGCGTCATAGGTGCCACAGGTGAGCATGACGGCGTTGACCTGCTTGGCCTGGCTGCGGCTCAGCAGACGGCTGCCGTCGGCGCGGAGCCCGTGCCGGGCGAGGAAGCCGGTGGCGAGGGCGAGATCGGCGCAGGACGCCTCCAGCGAGCACTGGCGGAAGTACTCGCGGAGCAGGTCGGAGACGGGCCCGGTGATGTTGCCGTAGGAGGCCATGAAGTGGGCCAGGGCCGCGTTGCGGTCGCCGTGGGCGGCCTCGGAGGCGGCGACGCCGTCGTCGAAGGCGAGGTCCGGATTGCCGCTCTCCGCGCGCAGGAAGGCGAGCAGGCTTCCGGAGGCGTCGCCGGTGAGACGGTGCAGTCGGTCGGTGACGACGAGGGCGCCCGCATTGATGAACGGGTTCCGCGGAATGCCGTGCTCGTACTCCAATTGCACGAGGGAGTTGAAGGGGTCGCCCGAAGGCTCCCGCCCCACGTGGGCCCAGAGTTCGTCCCCCTCCCCCGCAAGGGCGAGCGCGAGGGTGAAGACCTTGGTGACGGACTGCGTGGAGAAGGGCCGTCGCCAGTCCCCCACCCCGTAGACGGTGCCGTCGAGTTCGGCGACCGCCATGCCGAAGTCACGTGGATCGCCCGCGGCGAGGGCGGGAATGTAGTCGGCCGGGGTTCCCCGGTCCGTGAGCTCGGTGACCTCCTCGAGGATGCGGTCGAGAACGGGCTGGAACGAGGTGTTCGTGGTCACGCGCCGCCCCGCGCTCCGCAGTCGGCGGCTCCGGCGGCTCCGGCGGCTCCGGCGGCTCCGGCGGCTCCGGCGGCCAAGCCGAGGTCACCACCGGCCGGAGCGGCGAACCAGCGCGCCACCTCGGCGTCCGTCACCTCGGGGAGGGTGGCCGGGGTCCAGCGGGGGTTCCGGTCCTTGTCGACGACCTGGGCGCGAATGCCCTCGACCAGGTCGGGGCCGGTCAGGGCGGCGCAGGAGACCCGGTACTCCAGGTCGAGGGCCTCTTCGAGGGTGGCGAGGGCCCGGGAACGGCGCAGGGTGGCCAAGGTGACCTTGAGGGCCGTCGGCGACTTGGCGAGGAGGGTTTCGGCCGTCTCCTTGGCTGCGGGCACGCCGGCGTCGAAGAGGCGCTCAACGATCTCCTCCGCGGTCGGGGCGGTGTAGCAGGCGTCGATCCACTCCCGCTGCTCGGCGAGGACGCCCGGCGGGGGTGCGGCGGCATGACGGGTGAGGGCCAGGTCCGCCGGAACGTCCTTGAGGTCGTGGATCAGGGCGGGCAGTTCGGCGGCGGGCACGAAGCAGTCGGCCAGGCCGGTGAGCACCGCATCGGCGGCACCGATCTGGCCACCGGTGAGGGCGAGGTGGGTGCCGAGCTCGCCGGGGGCACGGCCGAGGAGGTACGTACCGCCGACGTCGGGGACGAATCCGATGCCCGTCTCGGGCATGGCGACCCGGGAACGCTCGGTGACGACGCGGACGGAGCCGTGCGCGGAGACGCCCACGCCGCCGCCCATGACGATGCCGTCCATGAGCGCGACGTAGGGCTTGGGGTAGTGGGAGATGCGGGCGTTGAGGCGGTATTCGTCCTGCCAGAAGGCCGCGGAGGCGGAGCCTCCGGCGCGGGCGTCGTCGTGGATGGCCCGGATGTCGCCACCCGCGCAGAGTCCGCGTTCTCCCGCGCCCTCGATGACGACCGTGGTGACGGCCGGGTCGCGCTCCCACCGTGAGAGCGCGTCGTCGACGGCGAGGACCATGGCGTGGGTGAGCGCGTTGATGGCGCGGGGCCGGTTCAGGGTGATGAACCCGGCGCGGCCCTCCGTCCGGAGGAGTACGTCGGGGCTTCCGGTCGGCACGATCACTCGGTCCCTTCGGGTGGCACGGCTCACTGTCCGGGCCACCGTACCGGGGCGTTCTCGGCGGGCCGAGGGCCGGGCGGTCGGATGGGCGCTACGGGCGCGGAGGAGGAACGGGGCGTGGGAGGTGGGGGCGGGAAGGACCCATCCGCTTCTCGCGGATCCTGATTGCACGGTGCACGGCCCGGTTGCGACCGCTACTCCGCATCCTCACGCGAGTCCTTCCCGTCACTTCCATGGAACCACCGGTCGGACGGGGCCGCGAGCGCCGGGGCCCCGGCAGGAGTCGCCGGGACGGTTCCGGCGGCGGTGACCGCCGGAGGTGGTGCACGACGGCGCCCGCCGTGCACGGTGCGTGGCCACGAGGTTCGTCGTGCACCACCTCCGTCCGGTGCCTCCGGGTGCTCAGGCCGGGAGCAGGTCCTGCGGGACGCGCACCTGCCGGGGGGCGGAGAGGCGCAGTTCCACGATGCCCCGGACGGTCGGCCACTCCTCGTCCAGGATCGAGTAGAAGGCGGTGTCGCGGACACAGCCGTCGAGGCCGCGGGAATGGGCGCGACGGATCCCTTCGCAGGTCGCTCCGAGGCGTTCGATGGCGATCCTGGAGCGGGTGTTGCGGGCGTCGGCGCGCAGGGTGACGCGACGGACGCCCCAGGTCTCGAAGGCGTGCCGGAACATCAGGTACTTGGCCTCGGTGTTGATGCCCGTCCCCCGTGCGTCGCCGGCGATCCAGGTGTTGCCGATCTCGGCCGCGTCCGGGACGGCCGTCAGGGGATCTCCGTGGGGCATGCCTGGAACGGGCGGCCAGATCAGCGGCCCCCGCCAGTAGTCGAGTTCGAGGAAGCGGGTCGAGCCGATGACTCGCTCGTCAGCCGTACTGACCAGTGCGAAGGGCAAGCAGCGGCCTGCCGCCTGGTCGGCGAGTGCACGGGCGATGTAGTCGAGGGCCGATTCGAGGCCGTCGGGTACGGGGGTGAAGGCGTAGGCCGATCGGTCCGCCCCGCCGGCCCGGGCAAGGGCTTCGGCGTGCCGCATCGCCAGCGGCTCCAGGCGCACGGAGCGCCCGGTCAGGAGAACAGGTACTGGCACGGAACCTCGGGTCTTTCACGGGCAGGGACGACCACCGTCGCGGGGAGGCCGCGACGGCAGCAGGAGGAGGTTCTCGCCGGGTGCCGAAAGCGTCATGAGAATGACGAAAGAGCAGGTAAAACGGTTCGTCACCGGATGCGAGGAGCATCAGTATGCAGCCACAACCGCTCCGAGAACAGAACCCCGGGAGAACCCGCGCCCACGCGGGGATGAAGCCTGCCGCGCACCCGTTACGACCGGTCTCACGGGCCGGACGGGGCCGCCCGCCAGTCGGACGGCCCCTTGCCTCAGACGCAGGTGGGATGGCCCCAGCCGTCGGTGTTCTTCGCGATGGTCTCGCCCTTGTCATAAGCACGTCCACAGCGGCAACGCCCCGGGAACTTCGCCTTGAGCGTGCCTCCGGACGGGCGACCCCTCCGACCCGCGCCGCCCCCCGCGCTGCCGGAACCCGCACGGGGCGCGGAGGAGCGCGAACGGGGCACGGAAGCGCGCGTGGCAGGCTCCGTCGGGGGCAGATCGGTGCCGGTCGCCGAGCCGATGGGCTGCTGGGTGCGGGCGCTGTGGCTGGCCGCGCGGTCGGCGGCGTCGTTGAGGGGGTCCCCGTCGACCTGGTGGGCCGGGGTGTAGACGAACCGGACGTCCCGGCCGGTGAGGAGCCCGTCGATCCGTACCACCAGGTCCTTGTTGGCGACGGGGGTGCCGGCGGCGGTCTTCCAGCCCTTCCGGCGCCAACCGGGGAGCCAGGTGGTGACGGCCTTCATGGCGTACTGCGAGTCCATGCGGACCTCGGCGGGCACGCCCGGGTCGAGGACCTCCAGGAGGCGCTCCAGGGCGGTGAGTTCGGCCACGTTGTTGGTCGCCCTGCCGAGGGGGCCCGCTTCCCAGCGGTCGACCGTCCCGTCGAGGCGGCCGATGACCCATGCCCAGGCCGCGGGACCTGGATTTCCCTTCGACGCGCCGTCGCACGCCGCGATGATCTTTTCCGTCATCCCACGATCCTGGCACGGCGCCGAGGCCACCGGTCCGCCCCGGCCCCGCTCGGCCGGCCGGGCACGCCCGGGGCGCGGGGCCCGGCGGGGCAGCACGCGCGCCCGGCCCCGTCAGAAGGCGCCGTAGTTGACCTGCCAGGTGGGCAGGCCCATCCGGCGCCAGAGGGCCACGACGCGGTCACGGTCGTCCAGGGAGACGCGGACCGCGTAGCGGTGGCGCACATGGGCGTCGAAGAGCTCCGCCTTCACGAGGTCGTCGCTCCGACCGTCGCCGGAGGCACGCATCCACAGTTCGTCGTAGGGCACCTCATGACGGGCGAGCCACTCCTCGGTGAGGGCGCGGTGGTCCTCGCTGCGCCCGGAGAGGAGCACGATCCGGTCCCGTTCGGAGCTCCGGAAGGCCCGCAGGGCGTCGCGCACGGAGCCGTTCAGCAGATCGCGGTCACAGCGGCCGAAGTCGTACGGGCCGCGGTCGGCGCGCAGCGCGAGGGTGCCGTCGATGTCGCACATGACGGCGGCGGGGAGCGCCGGGTCGGGCACGTACGGTTCGACGGCCGGGCGGTCGTTCATCCAGTCCGCGGTGAGCCGCCAGCCGCCCCGGGTGGCCTTGGCGTGCGTGGCGGCGAGCATGCGGATGGCCTCCTCGCCGACCGGGCGGTCGCGGGTGGCGTCACGACGCACGCACTCGTCGACGGGCACGTCGGTGAAGTCGTGGACGACGAAGGCGGCGAGATCGGCCACGGCCGCCTTGAGCCGCTTGGGGATGTGCGGGGTCAGGTGGGTGTTGTCGACGACGACGTCGAAGCCGCCGGCCACGGCCGCGCGGACGGCGGCGTCCTGGACGTCGAGCACGGTCTGCTCGTGGCGGTGCGAGCGGGCGGGGGCGGCCCCGGGGCTGCGGTCCGTCGCGGGGAGGTCGAGCATGGCACGCAGGTCATCCAGGTTGACGCGGCGCACCCGCCCCTCGGCCGCGGCCTGGAGGGCGCGGGCGGCGGTCGTCTTCCCCGAGGCCGGCAGCCCGGTCATGACGTGAACGACGGGCACGGTCAGTTCTCCTTGTCGTGGGCGAAGGGGTCGTTGACTTCGGGACGCACCTGACGCCAGGAGAGGAGTTCGGTGGGGCGCCCGTCGAGGCGCAGGAAGAGGGCGGCCCGCAGGCCGCGGTCGGTGAGGCCCGCTGCGGCACGGGCGAAGGCGCCCCGGTGTCCGGCGTGGTGGGAGAGCGCGGCGAACGCCTCGTCGACGGCCCGCTCGCGGTCCGCGGCGGCCGTCTCCAGCCGGGCGATGACCTCGCGTACCCAGGCGTCGAACTCGTCCGGGACCTGTTCGAGGAGCGCATCGAGGGGCTTGCCCCCGGAGGCTTCGACCTCGGCCACCGAGCAGCCGAGCCCGGAGGCCAGCTCACCGGCCGGATGCGCGGCGAAGCGCTGGATGCCGTGGCTGCGCCAGATGTCCCGCTCGGTCACGCCGGTGAGCACCTTGTGGAGCCGGACGTACTCGCCGAGCTTCGCCTTGGCCCGCAGGCCGGAGGCGAAGCGCAGGACGAAGCCCTCGGCGTCGGTGCCGGTGGCCGGACGACCCCCGGGCAGGGTGCTGGACTCGGTGAGGGCGACGAGTTCGTCGACCTCCATGCCGGGCCAGGAGCGGACGACGGAGCCGAGGGGCCGCCATGCTCCGGCGGCGTCCGCGAGGGGGAGTTCGGTGCCGTCGGGCCGGAAGGCGGCGAGCAGGACGAGGTCGCGGCGGTCGCCGTAGTTCACGACGATGCGGTTGCCCGGGTAGAGCGTCTCGGCGAGGTAGGTGACGCCGCGGACCAGTCCCGTGGTGTCGGCGGCGTCGAGGCGGCGCTGGGCCCAGGTGGCCTGGCCGCTGCTGAAGGATCCCTTCGAGGCGGCGTGCCAGCGGCCCGCGTAGTGGAAGACCACTGCGAGGCTGCCGTCGACCTTGTCGTACACCTCGAAGGGCTCGTCGGGCAGCGGGGGCGCGTAGGGGCGTCCGGCGGCGTGCTCGGAGAGGTTGAAGAACTTGGGGAGGGGGAGCGCGACGACCTGACCGGTGACGTCGTCGACGACGAGGCCGCGGCAGCGCGTGGTGGCCCGGTTCCAGTGCTGGGCGTACTGGCACGCCCGCGTGTACGTGTAGATCGACAGCGGCAGCTCGGGGTGGTGCTTGCGGGCGACGTGGCCGTCCGCGAGGGCCGCGGCGAGCTCGTCGGGCGGCATCAGGTCGTGCAGAGTCAGGGTCACCTGGCTCATGGGGTCCCTCCCGTGTGTTCGGTGATCCATTCTCGGGTCGGTGCGGCCGGGAAGCACAGTGCTTTTCCGGGACGGGGTGCCGTCGGCGGCGCCCCGCCCCGGCTCCCGATCCCGGGCGTGTCGGTGGTTCCCCGTAGACTCGCGTCGCCCGTCGGTGACGGAACCGGCGCAGTCGAAGGAAGCGAGCCCCATGAACCACGCGGACGGCACGGCACCGATCTACGCCGAGCTCATACGGGAACGGGGGGATGTTCCCGGTGACGTCCGCCAGGTCGCCGAGGAAGTCCTGCGGGACCTGAGCCGTGTGATCCAGATGCCTCCGCAGGGGATCCCGGGGCCGCAGGACTCCGTCGCGCACCCCGGCGCCCCGCACCCGGGTGCCGGTGGTCCGATGGGCGTGGGCGGGCCCGCCGGCGTGGTCGGCCAGGCCGGCGCCGTCGTCCCGCACCGGCCGATGAGCTGACGGGCTCCGCACGGTCCGGGAGCCGGAGCGCCGTCCGTCGGCGGCGGGGCCACGGCCACCGGAACCCGAGCATCGGCGCCCATGTCAGTGGCGCGTGCCACGCTGGCCGCAGGAGCGGGTCCCGACCCTCATGGGGGGGCGGGCGTGCAGGCTGACGTAGGGACGACCAGATGGCCGAAGTGTTGCTCTTCCACCACTCGCTCGGGCTGACGGAGGGCGTGGGCGCGTTCGCCGACGAACTGCGGCGGGTCGGGCACGTCGTGCACGTGCCCGACCTCTACGGAGGGCGGACCTTCCGGGACCTGGAGACGGCCGCCGGTTTCGTCCGGGAGGTCGGCTTCGACGTGCTCGTGGCGCGGGGCCAGCGGGCCGCCGAGGGGCTCCCTGCGGAGATCGTGTACGCCGGCTTCTCGCTCGGCGTGCTGCCCGCACAGAAGTTGGCGCAGTCCCGGCCCGGCGCCGCCGGCGCGCTGCTGTTCGGTGCTTGTGTCCCGCCCCTCACCTTCGGCGCGGCCTGGCCGCAGGGCGTGCCGGCGCAGGTGCACGCGATGGATGCCGACCCGTACTTCGTCGACGACGGCGACCTGGAGGCGGCGCGCGAGCTGGTGGCCGGTGCCGTGGACCGGGAACTGTTCTTGTACCCGGGGAGTGCGCACCTCTTCGCGGAGCACGGTGCGCCGGAGTACGCGCCGGAGGCCGCTGCGCTGTGCATCGAACGGGTGTTGTGCTTCCTGGCCGCCGTGACGGGCTGAGCACCGCCGACCGGGGTCGGCCGATCGGCTGACCCCGGCGTCGACCTCTCTGCCGGGGGCAGGGGGCCGGACGGTCGACCGCACGGGGTGGACACGGGTGGAGGATCGGGGCGGGGCGCCTCGGGACGGGCCCCGTGTGGTCATCGCAGCGAGGAGTCCGACATGCCGCAGTTCCGCCGTCCGCCCCGTGCCGCGGGGCTGCTCCTGCCCTGTGCGGTGATCGTGCTGCTGCTCACCGGCTGCTCCGGCGGAACGGTTGCGGCCGGCGGACCGACGGCGCCCTCCTCCTCCGCGCCCACGGTCGGAGCCGGCCCCGACGGATCGACCGCCCCCGGTTCTCCGGGCACCGTGACGCCGGCGCCGGACGGCACGGCCGCGTCGGAGACCCTGCTCGTCACCGACTTCGGCGCCCGTACCGTCTCCTTCGTCGATTCCGCTCGGGGCGCCATCGGCTCCGTGGAGGTCGGCACCGCCCCGTACGGACTGGCCGTCGGCGGGGACGGACGGGCCTGGGTGGCGACCGCCGAGGGGGTGGCGGTCGTGGACACGGTGAACCGCGAGCGGCTCGCGCTGATCCGGTACCGGAGCGACGGCGGGCCGGTGACCACGGGCGAGTACCGGGGCGGAGGCATGGGCATCGCGCTCTCCCCCGACGGTCGGCGGGTGTACGTGGGGGTCAACGTGCCCGGCGGGAACGGCACCCTGGAGGTGATCGACACGGTGGCCCTGGAGGTCACGGACACCGTCCCGGTCGGCAGGCGCCCGTTCGACGTCGACACCTCACCGGACGGGACCGAGGTGTACGTGACGAACCACGACTCCTTCGACGTCACGGTCGTCACCGCAGCGACCCTGGAACCGCGCCGGGTGGAGGTCGCCCCCTACGGCACGGAGGGCGGGCTGGGCTCCTGGCTCAAGCCCCACTACGCCGCGGTGCGCCCCTCGGACGGGAAGTTGCTGCTCCCCTTCGAGGGGGAGCGGCTCGCGGTGGTCGATCCCCGGACGGGTCGGACGACGGTCGAGCCGATGACCGCGAGCACACATCAGCACGGCACCACCGTGACCCCCGACGGGAGGCTGCTGGTGGTGGGCACCGGACCGATCGACCCGGCCGCGGACGAAGGGCCCTCGCTGACGGTCCGCGAGCCGGACGGCACCGAGCGGGTCCATCCCTTGGAAGGCCCGCACGAGAACGTGGCGGTGTCCCGGGACGGTCGGACCGCCTATGTGACGGGGGGCTTCACCCGAGGCGGTTACTGGGACGGCCTGACCGTCGTCGATCTCGGCTCGGGCGGGACACGGCGTCTCCCGGCGGGCTCCCGGCCGCTCGGAATCGTCGTCCTCTGAACCGGCGCCGGCGGGGCGGCCCGGGCGTGCACCTCGCACGGCGCGCCTCGATGCCGTGGCGGCGGAGCCGTGGGGACCCCGCTCCGCGAAGGCCTTGAGGGCGACCGTGGAGTCGCTCGGGAATCGTTGGGCGGTCGGGTCGGTGGCCCCTTGATGGAGCGGGTCGACAGGTTGCCGAGGAACAGTTCGCCGAGGAAGTGACCGACCCGGTGGGTGGTCATGCGCGCCGTTCCGCCTTCCCCCTCCTCGCGGGAGGGGCTCCGGCAACGCGACCCGCGGCCCTGCGAGCCGGACTCCGGCGGATGCTCAGAGGCCCACGATCAGCTGGATGCAGACGATCTTGACCAGGATCGCGAGGGCGAACAGGGTCGCGTAGCCGGTGTTGACCCTGCTGTCGGAGACCCGACGGTTGGCGTACGCGGTGACGGCCGGGTTCCCGACGTAGCCGGCGAGCAGCCCCATCGTGCGGGGCCGGCTCTGACCGAGCAGACGGGCGACGAGGAACATGCAGGCGTAGCTCAGGACGGCCCCGGCGAGGAGCACGGTCAGCAGTTTCAGACCGAAGAGGGAGAAGGCGTCGCGACGGAAGGCGTACCCCGAGCTGAGGCCGACGCAGGCGAGGAAGACCAACAGGCCGATCTGGCGGAGCGTGAGGTTGGCGCGGGTGGGCAGGACCCACACGAGGGGGCCGGTGCGCCGCAGCCGGCCGAGGACCATCGCCATCACGAGGAGCCCGGCGGCGGTGCCGAGGGACAGCGTGGTGGAACCGATGGTCAGCGAGGGGATGCCGATCAGGAAGCCGGCGGCGAGGCCGAGGCCCATGCTGACCGCACTGACCTCGCTGACCTTCGCCTCGGTGTCGCCGAGGAAGGCGGTCACCTCCGCGGTGCGTTCCCGCGGCATGACGACGCGGATCCGGTCGTCGAGCTGCAGCAGCAGGTCCTCGTGGGCCAGGAGGTCCTGGTCGCCCCGGCGGACCCGGGTGGCCTTCGCTCCGTAGCGGTCGCCGAGGCCGATCTCGGCGACGGTCCGGCCTGCGAGGTCGAGGTTGGTGAGGAGGATGCGGCGGTGGTCCACGACGTCACGGCGGTCGAGGAGGTGGTTCGGGGCCGGTTCGCCGAGTGCGGCGGTCCCCGCGGCGACGGCCCCGGTCATCACGGCCAGTTGGGGGCGGAGCTCGCGGAAGAAGGCCGGTCCGGCTTCGAGGCCGACGGTGTACACGTACAGGGCGAGCCCGAGGACCGGGAGGCCGGCGGGGACCGCCGGGCCGATGTCGGGGTCGAGGGCGCCGAGCAGCAGTCCGACGAAGAGCACGCCGGCGGCGCCGAGCTTGACGGGACCGAAGCGGACCATGCCGAAGAGCGATCCTGCCGCAATGGCGATAAAAAGGGTGAACCACGGATAGTCAGCGAAAAATTGCCACATGAGCTTACTGAGCCATATTCGATGGCCTCTTGCACGCTCATAGGGAAGGGCGGACAGCGTGACGCGACCGAGGATTCTCGTGGTGGGCGCAGGATTCGCCGGAGTGGGCTGCGTGCGCCGGCTCGAGCGGCGGCTTGCCGAGCGGGAGGCGCAGATCACCCTCCTCTCGCCGTTCTCCTACCAGCTGTACCTGCCCCTGCTCCCCCAAGTGGCGGCGGGGGTGCTGACCCCGCAGTCGGTGGCGCTGTCGCTGCGGCGCAGCCAGCGGCACCGGACCCGGATCGTGCCGGGCGGTGCGGTCGGCATCGACACCGCGGCAAAGGTCTGTGTGGCGCGGACGATCTCCGGCGAGTACGTGACCGAGCCGTACGACCACCTGGTCCTGGCGCCCGGCAGCGTGACCCGCAGCTTCGACATCCCGGGGCTCGCCGAACACGCGCGCGGCATGAAGACGCTCGCCGAGGCCGTCTACATCCGTGACCACGTGATCGCCCAGTTGGACCTGGCGGACGCCAGCAACGACGACGAGGAGCGGGCCGCGCGGCTGCGGTTCGTGGTGGTCGGCGGCGGTTACGCGGGAACCGAGACGGCGGCCTGCCTCCAACTCCTGACCCACAATGCGGTGAAGCGTTACCCCAGGCTCGACCCCGGCCTCATCAAGTGGCACCTGGTGGACATCGCACCGAAGCTGATGCCCGAACTGGGCGACAAACTGGGCACCGCCGCCATGGACATCCTGACCAAGCGCGGCATCGAGGTGTCGCTCGGCGTCTCGGTGGGTTCGGTCGACGACGAGGCGGTGACGCTCACCGACGGGCGGGTGCTGCCGAGCCGGACGCTGATCTGGACGGCCGGCGTGGCCGCGAGCCCGTTGATCGGCACGCTCGGGGCGGAGACGGTGCGGGGCCGGCTCGTCGTCTCCGCCGAGATGGACGTACCGGGCCTGGACGGGGTGTGGGCGCTGGGTGACGCGGCAGCGGTCCCCGACCTCGCCAAGGAAGAGGAGGGGGCGATCTGCCCGCCGACCGCGCAGCACGCGATGCGGCAGGGCAAGGCCCTCGCCGACAACCTGGTCGCAACGCTGCGCCACGAGCAGACCCGTCCGTACACGCACAAGGACCTCGGGCTGGTGGTGGATCTGGGCGGGATGGACGGGGTGTCGAAGCCACTGGGCCTGGAGCTGCACGGAGCCCCGGCACAGGCCGTGGCCCGCGGCTACCACTGGGCGGCACTGCGGACGAACGTGGCCAAGACCCGGGTGATGACGAACTGGCTGCTCAACGCCGTCGCCGGCGACGACTACGTGCGGACCGGGTTCTTGGCCTCGAAGGCCGGGACGCTGCGGGACTTCGAGTACACGGACGCCTATCTGACGCCGGAACAGGTCCGCAGCCACACCGCCTCGTTCCGCGGGGCGGTCGGGTAGGGCGGCGGG
>NZ_JBHYMF010000171.1:0-14744 GCF_042742855.1 Streptomyces sp. NPDC058877
CGGGCCGACGTCAGGCGTCGTAGTCCTGGTTCAGGCGGTCCTGGGCCTCCTGCTCGGCCCGACGGCTCTCCTCGGAGCGCCCGCGTCCCTGGGAGGCGCGCTCGGAAGCCTCGTCCTTCGCCCTGCCCGCGGCCTGCTTGGCCTGCTGCTTGAGCTGCTCCGCCTTGTCCTTGAACTGGTCTGCCATGCCCATGAAGGTTCCCTCCTAGAAGGGTGTCGAGGGGGGCCGGGGCGATGTGCCCCGCCGGCCTCGACCAGCCTTGCACGAGCGAACATTCCACGCATTTCGATCAGTTCCGGTCGATGCGGGTCCCGCCGTCAGACGTGCCCCTTCCGCGCCTGCTCGTCCGCCGCCCCGCCCGCACCCACCAGGCCCTTGGAGACCGACCCCAGACGCGGCTCGAAGCGCTCCACCTCCCGACGGCCGACGGTGGCGATCAGGCCGGGCAGGTAGCCGCGGACCGACTGCATCCCGCGCAGCCACCACTGGGCGTACACGTGCGCCGAGCGCCGCTCGATGCCCGCCACGATCCGGTCGACGGCCGGACCCAGCGGGTACGTGCGGTTCGAGGGCCACGGCAGCCGCTGCCGCAGCTCCTTCATCACGTCGTCCTGGTCGGCGCCCCGCACCATGTCCGTGTCGGTCCAGGAGAGGTAACCGACGCCGACCTTCACGCCCTTGTACGCCACCTCGGCGCGCAGGCTGTGGGCGAAGGCCTCGACGCCCGACTTGGAGGCGCAGTAGGCCGTCATCATCGGGGCCGGGGTGACGGCCGCGAGCGAGGCGATCTGGAGGAAGTAGCCCCGGGACTCCATGAGGACGGGCAGAAACGCCCGACCCGTCACCGCGCCGCCGATCAGATTGACCTCGATGACCCGCCGCCAGGCGACCGGATCGGATTCGACGAAGGGCCCGCCCGCCGCGACCCCCGCATTGGCGACGACGACGTCGACCTTCCCGAACCGCTCCTTCACCTCGGCCGCGACCCGGGCCATCGCCTCGTGGTCGGTGACGTCGGCGTGCCACCAGTCGGCCTCCGTGTGCAGCTGCCCGGCGACCTCCTTGAGCAGCTCCGGTTCCAGGCCGACCAGCGCGATCTTCGCACCGCGCGCGGAGAGCTTGCGGGCGAGGAGCTCCCCGACGCCGCGCGCTCCTCCGGTGACGACCGCGACCTGCCCTTCCAGGCTCGTCCTGCTCATGCCTCTGCCTCCTCGTTCTCCTTCACGCCCAGGTACGTGAGGGTCAGTTCGCGGATCTGCGCGGTGACGGCCTCCGGGGCCTCCACCGGGGTCATGTGGCCCATGCCGGCCAGCTGGACGAGCCCCGTGCAGTGGGGCAGGGCGTCCGCCATCGCCCGGGAGTGGGCGGGCGGGGTGAGCCGGTCGGCGCTGCCGACGAGCACGGCCACCGGGAGCCGCAGCGCCCGCAGCCCCCGTTCCAGGTCGAGTCCGGCCAGGACCTGCGACCAGCCGTACCGGGCCCGGCGCGGGCAGGCGTGCACGATCCGGGCGCAGGCCTCGACCTTCTCCGGCGCCGAACCAGGTCCCATCGTCGCGTACTTGAGGACCTTCTTCGAGACGGCGTTGACCGGGCCGAGCGGAGCCTTCGCCCCGAGGACGGCGCCGGTCAGCCGGGTCCGCAGGCCTCCCGGCCGCAGCGGGACGACGGTGGCCTCGGCGGTCAGCCGCGAGGGTCCGGTGGAGCAGAGCAGGACCGCGGCGGCGTGCTGCCTCAGGGCGGGCCGCTCGGCAGCCGCCATGATCGTCATGCCGCCCATCGAGTGACCGGCCAGGACGGCCCGCTCCCCGGGGCCCAGGGTCGCCGCGAGCACCGCTTCCAGGTCGTCGGCGAGCGCCGTGGTCGAGTACCCGCCGGAGCCGGGTTCGGGGGACCGCCCGTGACCGCGCTGGTCGTAGGCGATGACCCGGTGATCGGCGGCGAGGGCGCGTATCTGTGCGGCCCAGAAGGCGATCGAGCAGGTCCAGCCGTGGGCGAGGACCACGGCGGGCGCGCCCTCGGGGCCGTACACCTCGACGTGGATCGGTGAGCCGTCGGCGGAGACGGCCGTCAGGGAGCGGGACCCGGGGAGCGGGGTCAGGTGCCGGTTCACTGGGCCGCCTCCGTCTTCTGCGGGGTCTTGTGCGAGGTCTTCCGGGGGTTCTTCTGCGGGGCCTTCGGGGTGCCGACGGCGTCCTGGGGCGCCTTCCGGGCCTTCTCCCCGGTGCCGTTCCGGGGGGCGAGGGCCGGGGCGGGGCGGGGAGCGCGGATCACCTCGTACTCGGAGAGGTCGACCCGTCGGGTCTCGCGCCGGAACTCCCCGGTCGTCCCCGGCCAGAGCGTGGTGTTGCGGCCGTTGGCGTCGAGGTACCAGCTCTCGCAGCCGCCGGACTTCCAGACGGTCCGCTCCATCCGGTTCTGCACCTTGCGGTTCCAGGCGCCGACGGCGGAGGGCCGGACGGCGAGGGCGGCGCGCCCCCCGAGCATGGTGAGTTGGCGCAGGTAGTCGGCCATGTAACTGAGCTGGGACTCGATCATGAGGATCATCGAGGAGTTCCCGAGGCCCGTGTTGGGGCCGATGATCGTCATGAAGTTGGGGAAGCCGGCCGCGGTGGCGCCGCGCAGTGCGGCCATGCCGTCCTTCCAGACCTCGGCGAGCGAGCGGCCGTCGGCACCGATGACGCGGGAGGCGATCGGCATGTCGGTGACGTGGAAGCCGGTGCCGAAGACGATCGCGTCGACCTCGGTCTCGGTCCCGTCCGCGCCGACGAGGGTCGAGCCGCGGACCTCGCGGAGCCCGGCGGCGACGACGTCGACGTTGGGTTGGGCGACCGCCGGGTAGTAGGTGTTGGACAGCAGAATGCGCTTGCAGCCGATGCGGTACGAAGGGGTCAGCTTCTCCCTCAGCACCGGGTCCTTGACGGACTTGGCGATGTTGGCCTTGGCGAGCCGCTCGACCGGGCCCAGTTCGCCCGGGTGCTTGGTGAAGGCGCCGACCTGGAGTTCGCGGATGCCCCAGAGCAGGCCGCGGCGGAGGGTTCCGGTGACGGGCAGGGCGCGGTGGAGCCAGCGCTCGGGTCCGGTGATGGCCCGGTCCATGCGGCGCATCACCCACGGGGGCGTGCGCTGGAAGAGGGTCAGTCGGCCGACCTTCGGCTGGATCGCGGGCACGATCTGGATGGCGGAGGCGCCGGTGCCGATCATGGCGACGCGCTTGCCGGTGAGGTCGTAGTCGTGGTCCCAGCGGGCCGAGTGGAAGACCTTGCCGGGGAAGTCGGCGAGGCCCGGGACGTCGGGGATCCTGGGGTCGGAGAGCGGGCCGGTCGCGGAGACGACGACCTCGGCGCTGAAGGATCCGGCGCTCGTCTCGATCTCCCAGTGCAGCGCCTCGGCGTCCCACTCCATGCGCAGCACCTCGTGGTTCAGGCGCAGGTGGGGGCGGATCCCGAAGGTGTCGGTGACGTGTTCCAGATAGGCGCGGATGTGCCGCTGGCCGGAGAAGGTCCGGGGCCAGTCGGGGTTGGGCGCGAAGGAGAAGGAGTACAGGTGGGAGGGGACGTCGCAGGCGCAGCCGGGGTAGCTGTTGTCGCGCCAGGTGCCGCCCACGGAGTCGGCCCGTTCCAGGACCACGAAGTCAGTGATCCCTTCGCGGCGGAGCCGGACGGCGGCGCCGAGGCCACCGAATCCCGATCCGATCACCGCCACCCGTACGTGCTCGTGCTTCGCCATGCCGCCTCCCGCACACCAACCAATTACGCCAGCAATCACTGGCACAGTCGGGACTGTAGAGCAGCTCCATACCGAGCGGTAGGGGTCCGGCGAGGGAAAGTTACCGGCGGTACAACATAGGCTGGCGACCGTGGCAGAAGGATCACGTCCCGAGACGGGCGCACAGGACGGCCCGCACGACACGGCGGACGGGGGCGCGGGTGACGCCCCGACGGTCGGCTCCGCGCGCGAGTACCGCATGGAAGAACTGGCCACCGCCGCCGGCATCACCGTGCGCACCCTGCGCTTCTACCGCGAACGCGGCCTGATCCCGCCGCCCCGCCGCGAAGGGCGGATCGCCTGGTACGACGACAGCCACCTCGCCCGGCTCCGCACCATCGCCGCCCTGCTGGAACGCGGCCACACCCTCAACGGCATCGCCGACCTCACCGCCGCCTTCGAGAGCGGGCGCAACGTCCGCGAGGTCCTCGCCCTGCCCGCCCCCTCCGAGGAAGAGCCGGTCCGCCTGACCCCGGGGGAACTCGCCGACCACTTCGCCGGAGAGGTCACCGCCGAGAACCTCGCCACCGCGCTCGACCTCGGCTACCTGGTCACCGACGGCGAGGAGATCGTCCACATCAGCCGACGCCTCCTCGACGTCTCCGCCGCCCTCGTCCGGGAGGGCGTCCCGCTCGCCGAGGTCCTCAAGGCGGGCGCCCGGGTCCGCGAACACGCCGAGGCCCTCGCCGAACTCTTCACCGAGCTCCTCCGCACCCACGCCGCCGAGAACGACCCGTGGCGCCTGCGTCCGCTCGCCAAGAGCGTGGTGGAGGCGGAACTGTCACTGGCCCTGGACAGGCGCCTGCGCGAAGCCCCCTGACGGCCCCGGGGAGGCGGGGCAGGGGCGGGGCGGCCCGCCCCGACGGACGCCCCCGGGGTGCGCGGCGCCCGATGACGACGGGAGGCCGTCCGCCCCCCGCCCCCACTAGAGGTCGTACACCGCCGTCACGGGAGCGTGGTCGCTCCACCGCTCCCCGTGCGTGGCGGCCCGCTCCACGTGCGCCTTGACGGCCTTCGCGGCCAGCCCGGGCGTGGCCATCTGGTAGTCGATCCGCCAACCACTGTCGTTATCGAAGGCCCGCCCCCGGTAGGACCACCAGGAGTAGGGCCCCTCCTGCTCGGGGTGGAGGGCGCGCAGGACGTCGACGTACCCCCCATCGCCCTCGTCGAGGACCCGGGAGAGCCACTCCCGCTCCTCGGGGAGGAAGCCGGCGTTCTTCCGGTTGGCCTTCCAGTTCTTGAGGTCGGCCTCCTGGTGGGCGATGTTCCAGTCGCCGCAGACGACGACCTCGCGCCCCCCGGCGGCGGCGCGGGCCCTGAGCTCCTTGAGGTACGGCAGGAACTCGTCCATGAACCGGTGCTTCTCGTCCTGCCGCTCGGTGCCGACCTCGCCGGACGGCAGGTAGAGGCTGGCGACGGTCACCCCGGGCAGGTCCACCTCGACGTACCGGCCGCTGACGTCGAACTCGGTGGACCCGAAGCCGACCCGCACGGCATCGGGCTCGCGCCGCGTGTAGAGGGAGACGCCGGCGCGCCCCTTGGCGGCGGCGGGCGCGTGGACGGTGGACCAGCCCTCGGGCGCGCGCACCTCGGGCGGCAGCTGCGCCTCCTCGGCGCGGACCTCCTGGAGGCAGACGGCATCGGCGGAGGTGCCGGCCAGCCACTCGACGAAGCCCTTCTTGGCGGCGGCACGGAGGCCATTGACATTCGCAGTCGTGACAGTGAGCATCCCGGGAGAATACCGACAGGCCCATACCGCACACATATACATTGATTCGCATGAACATCCAGCCCACGCCCTACGACCACCCCGACGCCGTCAAGCTCAACGACGCCGTCCAGGCGGAGTACGCCGTCCGCTACGGCGACGAGGGCGACGCCACACCGCTGGACGCCGACATGTTCGTCCCGCCCCACGGCCTCTACCTCCTCGCGTACGACCCCGAGGGCCGCCCGGTCGCCACGGGCGGCTGGCGCAGCCAGGAGGAGAACGAGCAGGGCTACGCGGACGGCGACGCCGAACTGAAGCGGATGTACGTGGTCCCCGAGGCCCGCGGCCTGGGCCTCGCCCGCCGCATCCTCGCCGCCCTCGAAGCCGATGCCCGTGCCGCCGGCCGCACCCGCATGGTCCTGGAGACGGGCACCGCCCAGCCGGAGGCCATCGCCCTCTACGCCTCCAGCGGCTACGCCCCCTGCGCCCGGTTCGGCCACTACCGCAACCACCCCCAGAGCCGCTGCTTCGCCAAGTCGCTGGCCTGAGGCCCGACACGGCCTGAGGCCCGACGCGGCTTGAGGCCCGACGCGGTCGTGGGCCGGCGGGACGGCTGGCCGCCCCTCCGGCACGCCCCGGCGTGTGTAGCCTGCCGGGAAAGGGGGGTGCGGTCGATGGAGAAGGTGCTGCGCGGAATCGACGGCGAGCTCCGGTTCGACGGCGAACTCGTCACCGTGATCCGCCCCGGCGAAACGGTGACCCTGCCGCTGGCGGACGTCATCCGCGTCTCGCTGCTGTCCACCTCCGACCGGACGGCCGTCCGCTTGGACGCCGAGGAACGGACGCACGGCTTCGTGGACACCGTCTCGTACGCGGTGGCCAGCCAGGACGACGCCGCCGCGCGCTCCTTCCACGACGCCCTGGCCACGGTGGTGCCGCCGCGCCCGAGCACGACCGCGCCCGCCACGCCCGCCCCTCAGGTCTTCGTGCCCCTCGTCCCCGTCCGCCCCCCGCGCATCGGCCGGCCCCGGCCGGGGGTCGCCCTGGCCACGGGCCTGGTCGGGTACGCGGTCCTCCTGCTGCTGGGCTTCCTGTTGGCCGATCCGAGGCCGACGGCGAGCCGCATCGGTCTCCTCCACCTGGCCCTCCTCGTCGGCGGCCTCTTCACCGCCGTGGGCTGGCGCCTCGCGTCCGTGCCGATCGTCCTGTTCCGGCGCGGTGTCCGCACACCGGCCACCGTGGTGCGGGAGTGGGTCAACCCCCGCAGCGTGACCCCCCGGTACCGGTTCACGACCGCCGGGGGCGTCGTCCACGTCGAGGACTCGTCCCTCCTCCGGGCGAGCAGCCACCGCGCCGACACGGTCGTGGTCCGGTACGACCCGAAGAGGCCGAGCCGGGTCATCCACGGATGGGGGCTGCGCGAGCTGGTCGCGGGCCTGTTCTTCTTCGTGCTGGGCATCGGGATCGTGCTCGGTGCGCTCGGCGAGCTCGCCGCAGCCCTCTTGGTCCGGAGCACGCCGTGAAGGTCCCCTCCGGTCCACGGCGCGCCCCGGGCGGACGGCTCCCGCGCCGACGTCACGGCACTCGTGCCGGTACTGCTCCACGACGAACCGGCTGACCCGGCGTCACGCATCCGGACGGGCCGCTCCGGTCCTCCGCGGAGTCCTTTCGACGTGCCCCCGGGCGGAGCGGGCCCGGGGGCACGTACGAGCCGCCGGAGCCCGGTGTCCATGTCCGCCGCACCGTCGTTGTGCAGCGCAGGAGGTAGCGATCCGGTTCGCGCTCCCCGGACGCCCCCGGTGCGGGTGACGAAGGTGCGTTGATGACCGCGTTTTCCTCTCGGGGTGCCGCCGGGCGACCTGCTGACGGCGTGTTGGAGGGCCGACCTGCCGGCCCCGCCGCTCCCGGCCCGCTGAGAACGGAGCGCATCGCCGCGCCCCTCGCGAAGGGCGCCCGGCGCGCAGGCCGACCGGGGGTCGGCGGCCGTGGGGTGCTACCGCGGGGCGAAGACGGGCTCGACGAGGCTCGGTGAACAATATTGAAAAGCTATGTGACATGTGCCATTTTACTGCGCAGCCCGTCACGGACGGGTCCCCTCCCTCCCTTCCCCCAGGAGCGAACCTTGCGCGTCTTGGCCCTCGCCACCGCCCTGTTCATCGCTGCCGCCGCAGCCGCCCCCGCCCACGCCGCCCCGGTCGAATCCGTCGCGGACCACGTCTTCACCGACCCGGCCCAACGCCCGGCCCACGGCAAGGCCAAGGGCACTCCCGGCGGCCCCGGCGGCGGCGGTCTGGAATCACGGATCCTGTCGATCGTCCACGACTGCAGCCCGTCGCTGCGGATCCGGGCACAGGAGATGACCACCGCCCAACTCGAAGCGACCTGTGCGAGCCTGGCCAACCAGGACGCCTACTTCCACGGCGTGGTGAAGGACTCGGGTCCGGTCGCGGACGACTACAACACCACCCTGGAGGTCGACGTCTTCAACTCGAGCGCCGACTACAAGAACTACGCGCGGAAGATCTACGGCATCGACACCAACAACGGCGGCATGTACCTGGAGGGAGACCCCTCCAAGGCCGGCAACCAGCCGCGGTTCATATGCTACGAACGCACCGACGTGAGCCCCGGTTGGCAGATCTGGAACCTCAACCACGAGTACACGCACTACCTCGACGGCCGCTTCGACCTGTACGGCGACTTCAACGCCAGCCAGACCACGCCGACCGTGTGGTGGGGCGAGGGCATCGCGGAGTACGTCTCCTACTCGTACCGCGGCGTCACCTACGCCAACGCGGTGGCCGAGGCGGGCAAGCACACCTACTCCCTGCGCACCCTGTTCGACACCACCTACGCCAACAGCGACGTCAACCGCACCTACAACTGGGGCTACCTCGCCGCCCGTTACATGGTCGAGGAGCACCCCGCCGACGTGGCCACCGTACTCGGCCACTACCGCACCGGGGACTGGGCCGCCGCACGCTCCTTCCTCACCTCGCTGGACTACGAGAGCGACTGGAACGCCTGGCTGACGGCGGTGGCCGCGGGCGCCTGACCCGTACGCCCGAGGGGCCCGCAGACGTCCGGGCCGGCAGACGTCCGGGCCGGCAGACGTCCGGGCCGGCAGCGGGCCGGTCAGGTCGCCGGTGCCGGCCGGGAACACGCCCCGTGGACGACCGCCACCACAGCAATCTGGAGGTTGTTCCACCACCCCCGGGCTGAGGACGATGAGCCCGTCCCGCCCTCCGCCCCGTCGCATCAGGAGACACCGGTGCCCCACATGGCGATCCCCCGTGGGGCACCGGCCGCGCTCCCCACGTGCCGGAAGGCCGTGATCGCGCCCCTCGGGGCCTTCACGGAGCACAGAACCTGGCGTGACCCACCTCCTTGACGTCCCCCTTCGGGAAAGGCGGCACGACATGGCTCAGACGGTACGGCGGTCGCCCGGCGACCGCTCCCGGCCGGAACCGGCGACGGAACCGACCGTCCCCGCCCCCTCCTTCTTCTTCAACGGCCACGTGCCGCGCCGACGCGCGCTGGTCATCGTGGTCAGCGCCCTGTTCGGGTTCGCCCTCACGGTGGTGTGGTCGGCGAGCTTCGTCGACCGGACCATCGGCGACACCGTCGCGGACTCCCTCCTCGGCCACGCCGCCAAGGAGACCCCGATCACGGGCGTCCTGGCCGGCATCACCTTCGCCCTGGCCACCGGCGTCGCGGGCACGTTCACCGCCTGCAACGTCGCCGTCTTCAGCGCGCTGGCACCCCTGAGCGGCGCCGGATCCACCACCCGCCGGGGCCGCATGGCCGCCGCCCTCCGCCCGCTGAGCCGGATCGCGCTCGGCGCGGTCGTGGTGTCGGCCTCCTACGGCGTGGTGGTCGCCCTGTTCGGCACCGCCATGCCGCAGTTCGAGCAGAGCCAGGGCGGCGGCGGAGGCTTCTCCGGGCGGCTGATCCAGGCGATGGTGGTCTACGGACTGATCGGCCTGATCATGGCCTACCTCGGGCTGGCCGCGCTGGGACTGCTGCGCGACCCGCTGGCGAAGCTGACGCACCGGTTCCCGAACGCCCCGCTCTACTTCATGGGCAGCCTCATCGGGGCCTTCCTCATCGGACGCCCGTTCGCGCTGTTCCGCCTGTTGTTCCGGGACACCGCCGAGAGCGGCAACGCACTGTACGCGGCACTCGGGTTCTCCCTGCAGAGCATCGGCAACATCCTGGTGATGTCCCTGTTGTTCCTGCTCGTCACCGGCCTCCTCGGGGACCGGCTGCACCGCTGGATGACCGCCCGCCCGAGCCGCGCCTCGGCCCTGATGGCAGCAGCCTTCATCGCGGCCGGCGTGTTCCTGGTCCTCTACTGGGACGTACGGATCCTCGCCCGGCGCGACCTGATCTGGTACCCGATGGCCCCCTGGGCCTGAGCGCCCCCGTACACCCCGGCCGGGAACCACCCCGGCCGGGAACCACTCCGGCGGTCAGTCGTCCCAGTGGTGGACCCAGGTGCGCCGCCCGAGGAGTTCGCGGGCGGCGTACTCCTCCAACGTGCGGTGCGGACTGCGGTCGAGGTCGTCCGGGCAGAAGGCGGCGTGCTCGGCCGCCACGGCCACCGCCTCGTCCAGCGTGGTGGGCGGTGCGGCGACCGAGAGGACGAGCCGGTTCGCGGTGAGCGCCACGACCCGGGTGCCGAAGCGCTCGTCCCAACTGCGCAGGACGGCGCTGAGGACACCGGCGTCGTCCTCGTGCTGCAGCGCGCCGGCCCAGCCGATGGCCGCGGGTATGTCGGCGTTGCATTCGGCGGACACCAGGGCGAGACGGGGTTCCTCCAACCAGGAGTCGTCACCGGAGAGGGCATCGGCCAGTTGGGCGGCCTGTGCATCGGGGTCGACCCCGGACGACACCGCCCCGGCGAGTCCCGGCCACGGCGCGTCGAAGGGGGCCACCACTCCCCCGGCCCGCTTCTCCCGGAGCTCGTTCCAGTGGTAGGACAACATCTCGTCGGCGCCCAGGTCCTCCGGATAGGACAGGTTTCCGCACAACAGGTCCCACCCCTCCGGGTCGCCCAACGGGCCGCCGACGTCCACCAGCACCGGCGCGAGCTCCGCCGCCCGGCGCGCGGCCGCCTCCGCCGACCACTGCCCGGGCACGACGCGCGCATCGGCCAGCCACATCACCGGATGTATCCAGGGCCCCTGGTACGTCTCGTTCAACAGTCTCCCCGGGGGGAGGTCGAGCCCGAGCGTCCGTCCGCTCGGATCGTCCACGAGCCGGGGCAAGTTGTTCGTCTCCGTCAGCATGCGACGACCCTAGGGGAGGGGTCCGACAACTCCACTCGCGGCGGGGCCCCGACGACATGGCAGGAGGTCGCCCCGCCCCCGTGGACGCCTCCCGCGCTCGGCGCTCGACGATCGACCGGGAGTACCGCCGGGCACCGTCAGGGAGGGCCGAGCAGGGCGCGCAGGGCGCCCGGAGTGTGTCCGGTGGCCCGGCGCAGCGCGTGCGTCATATGCGCCTGATCGGTGAAGCCGAGGTCGGCCGCGAGCGCGACGAGCCGGGTGTCGCCCTGGGCGATGCGGTCGAGGGCCTGAGCGGTCCTCAGCCGACTGCGGTGCTCGGTGAGGGTTCGACCGGTGGTCTCCCGGAAGGCACGACTGAGGTGGTGCGGTGAGCAACCGACCTCCCGCGCGAGGTCGGACAGGGAGATCCGGAGGTCGGCGGCGAGCACGGTGCGGGCGGAGTCGACCAGACGGCGCCGGCCGGTGGCACGCGGGGGAAGGCCGGCCCAGACGCGTTCCGGGGCGAGCGCGGACAGGACCTCGGCGGCGAGCCGGAGGGACAGCTCGGTCAGCTCGAACACATCGGCCCGGTTCCGGGCCCCGGCCGCCAGCACCCGCAGCCCCAGGGCCAGCCGCGGAGTGGTGAGGACGAGTCCTTGGGGCACCGCCGGATCACCGCCGAGCAACTCGGCCAACTGTGGCACGGACAGCACGATCTCGACGTACTCGTCGCCACCGTTCGGGTGCGCGAACTGCTGTTCGCTGCCCGGTCGTTCGACATAGACACTGGCCGGGTCGACAAGCTGCTCGACGCCATCGGCCCGGGCCAGGACGACTCCCCTGCGCACCATCACGAGCCCGAACACGGTCGCGGGGCGGAGCGCGGTCCACCCGTGCGGCGGATGCCGGCAGGACACCTCGGCAGCGTAGACGTCGTCCTCCCGCAACAGGCTGTGCCGTTCGACCGACATCCGCTCAGCATAGGACCGTGCCTCCGTGGAGGACCGCCTCCGGACCGCCTCCGGACCGCCTTCGGACCTCCGGAGACGTCGCGGCAGAACCGGGCGGCCCGCTTGCCCGTGGCGCGGTGGATCGCGCAAGACGCTACAAGCCCCGGACCGGTCATCGCCCCGAGCATGGAACACGGGTCGGCGCTCCGTACGGGGGCGGGGCGTCGGCCCGCGACCACCTCGCCCCCGGTCCCGGAAGGAGGCGTCGATGACGCCTGGTCACCACCCCTCCCACACGTCCCGGCGCAGCGTCCTGCGCTCGGCCGTGGCTGCCGCCATCACCGCTGGCGGCTTCGCCGCATGGCCCGCTCCGGCGAGTACGGCGCATGCCGCGACCCCGACCGTCACCGGCAGTTGGGCGGCCGAACGGCGCCTGGGCCGTTACCGGGTACGGGCACTCCTGGACGCCCACGGAACCTTTCCGATCGGCGCCCGGGCCGCCTTTCCCGACGCCGACCCGGACGCCTGGGACCGCGCACGGCTGCTCGACCCGGCGGCGTTCGGCCCCAAAGGCGCCTGGGAGCTCGACTTCCGCTGCTACCTCGTTCGGGGCCCCGGAGGGCGGCTCACCCTCTTCGACACCGGCATCGGACCGGTCGACAGTCCTGCCTCCGGCTGGGCACCGGTCCCGGGGCGCCTCCCGCGCGCACTCGCGACCGCGGGCGTCCGCCCCGGGGAGGTGGACACCGTCGTGCTCAGCCACCTCCACGAGGATCACTACGGCTGGTCGGTCACGTCCGACGGGACTCCCGTCTTCCCGAACGCCCACTACGTGGTCCAGCGGGCGGAGACCGCCGGGCTCACCGAGGAGCGGACGGCCTTCCGCCACGTCGTGGCCCCGCTGCGGCGCGCGGGCCTGCTCCGCGAGGCCGACGGCCGGTGCCGGCTGCCCGGCCCCCCGGGCGGCGGGCTGACCCTGCTGGCTACCCCGGGGCACACCCCGGGCCACCAGTCCCTGCTCGTCGAGGGGGCGGGCCGTCGATTGCTGGTCACCGGGGACCTCCTGGTGCACGCCGTCCAACTCGCCGATCCCTCGGTCGGCTACTCCTACGAGGCCGACCCCGCCCTCGCCCGTCGTACCCGTACCGCGGTCCTGGCCGAAGCCGCGCGCACCGGCACCGTCCTCGCCCCCTCGCACCTCAACCGCCCCTTCCTGTCACTGCCCGCCGCACCCCCCGCCCTCCCGATCGACGGGGCGTCCGGAGCTGCCGCGCCGTGACGCCGGGGGACGGCTCCACGGCTGACTCCGTGTCGGACCGGGGCGGTCGCGCGCCGCCGTCCACCACCCCCGAGCAGGCGTCGCACCAGCCCCGGAACGACGAAGATCCCGCCCGGTCTTGCGACCGGACGGGATCTCCTGACGTCCACGAGGGCTACTCGCGAACTGTCGTCCGTGGGATGTTCACGAACTCGCCCGAGCAAGCACCCCGTTGGCACACGATGATCGCTCCCCGAACCGGCGGAAATCGCTTCCCACTCCGCCCGACGGGCCTGGCTCCCCTCGACGAGTACGGCGAGACAAGAGCCGGGAGCACTCGGTCAACGGGGGCTCACGTCGACCAGTGCGGCCAACTGCTCGGCGGCTTCCCTACGGGCCGCCGCAGCGGCCTCCGACAGCCATTCACCGGCATCGAGCACCTCCTGCACCAGACGGGTCCGGGTCTCCTCCGCCTCGGTCAGGCCACCGGACACGGCATGCACGGCGTCCACCGACATGGAGCCTGTCGCCTGCGCGATCAGGTCGACGAAGTCTTCGTTGTGCGAGGTGATCTCCTGGACCTCCCTCCGTTCGCGCTCCACGGCGACCACCCGGTCCAGCCTGGCCTGGTACTCGACGAGGGCATCGGCCTGGCGTCGCACCACGTCGAAGACCGCGGCAAGGGCTTCCCGCTGGGGCTCAAGAGCGGCCAAAGCGCTCGGGGACCCGGCTGAGGCGGCACGGCTCTCCAGGCCATCGCGCAACCGCTGGCGCATCAAGAGGGTCCGCACGATGTGCCATTGATGCTCGGCGACGAGCTGCCGGGCCGTGGAGACGTCCGCGTCGGCACCGAGCGACTCGGCGGCCACCGCCACGGAACGCAGTACCCGCATCGTCGACACGGCGATGTTCCGTCCTTCCCCATCGAGGTCGTCGGACCGAACGTACTGGTCGCGGTAGTGCCGTTTCAGGCTGCTGCCGGCCCGGCCTCGATAGAAGGCGAGCAGCGCCCCGAGCCAGGCCACGTAGGCGGCGGCGACAGCCCCCATGGCCCGCGCCGGGAAGAACGGGAGGGCTATCAGTACGCCCGTGCCGAGGACACACGCCCATGCTGCTGCGGTCTCCCACTGCTCGGCCCTGAGCGTGACGAAGACCAACCCGAAGGTCAGGACGAATCCGGCGATCGCCCACTTCCCCCCGCTCGCCCCGGCCCAGGTGACGGACGCGAGCACAGTGAGGGTGCACAGGCTCCACAGGACCGGCGCCCACCGGGTGTTGCCCCTCTTCTTCCCCTCCTCGCGCGCGAGATCGCTCTTCTGGGCCTCCGTGAGGAGCAGTCGACGGTCGGAGACCAGTTTGTTCCGCACCGCCTCGGGCAACAGCGGATCCACGAAAACCAGATCCGCATCGTCCGTCGCATCGTTCTTCCGCGCATCATCCATGCTGAGCCCCCGCCCCGTGATGTTCCCCGCACCCGTGCTCATGATTCAAAAGGCCTCGGCGGCGGTCAAGGCTCGCACCCCGGCAGCAGGCCGGTCTCCTTGCGGCCGGGACACCACCGTCTCGTGCTGCCCTGCCGGTGGCTCCTCGCGCTCGCCGTCCCGCTTTTCGCTCCAACGCAGAGATCCCGCCCGGTCTTGCGACCGGACGGGATCTCCTGACGCCCACGAGGGCTACTCGCGAACTGTCGTCTGTGGGGTGTTCACGGGTGCCTCTGACCAGGTCCGCACAAGACCGAATGAAGATCGCTTCCCAAACCGACGGAGATCGTTTCCCACGTACACTGCCG
>NZ_JBHYMF010000172.1:0-14465 GCF_042742855.1 Streptomyces sp. NPDC058877
CAGGTCGACGACCAGGTCACCGCGCCAGGTGTGGATGATGTCCACGCCCACCTTGAGGTTGCTCGGGGCGTTGCCGGCGATGCCGGTGACGTTGATCGTCGAGGTGACCGCCGGGCCGTTGTCCGGGATGGACACGTCGGTGTCGTTGGTGAAGACCGTGCCGCCGCCCGGGTCGCCGCCACCGGGGCGGGAACCGACGTTGATCGCGGCCCAGGCGTTCTCGACGGCCGTGACCTCGGCGCTCGTCGCGCCGTACAGCGCCTTGGCGACGTCGACCGTGCCGGTGCGGGCACCCGCGTAGTTCGTGGTCGAACCGAACTTGGTGGTGAGCGCCTTGTACCAGATCAGCGCGGCCTTGTCCCGGCCGATGCCGGTGACGGGCAGGCCGTCGGAGGTCGGCGAGTCGTAGTTGACGCCGTTGATGGTCTTGGCGCCGCTGCCCTCGGAGAGCAGGTAGAACCAGTGGTTCGCCGGGCCCGAGGAGTAGTGGACGTCGATGTTGCCGATGCCCGAGTACCACGAGTCCTTGGACGAGCCGTCCTTGCTCGGCTTGTCCATGTAGCGCAGCGGGGTGCCGTTGCCGCGGATGTCGATCTTCTCGCCGACCAGGTAGTCGCCCTTGTCCTGGGCGTTGTTGGCGTAGAACTCGACGGCGGCGGCCATGATGTCGGAGGTGGCCTCGTTGAGGCCGCCGGACTCGCCGCTGTAGTTGAGGCCGGCGGTGTTCGAGGTGACGCCGTGCGTCATCTCGTGCGCGGCCACGTCGATGGAGGTCAGCGGCTTGGAGTTGCCCGAGCCGTCGCCGTACGTCATGCAGAAGCAGCTGTCCGACCAGAACGCGTTGACGTACGCGTTGCCGTAGTGGACCCGGGAGTACGCGCCGACGCCGTCACCGCGGATGCCGCTGCGGCCGTGCACGTTCTTGTAGTAGTCCCAGGTGAGCGCGGCACCGTAGTGCGCGTCGGCACCGGCCGTCTCCTTGTTGGAGGGCAGGCCGTTGCCCCACACGTCGGTGGAGTTGCTGAACAGCGTGCCGGTGCCCGAGGAGCCGCCGTTGAGGTTGTACGTCTTGTGGTTGCCGCGACCGGTGTCGGTCAGCGTGTACGAGGGCGCGGTGCCGAGCGTCACCTGGCCGCTGTACATCGTGTTGCCGGTGCCGGTCTCGATGCCCTGCCACTCGTAGAGCTTCTGGCCGGTCTTGGCGTCGGTGATGACGTGCAGCTCGTTCGGCGTGCCGTCGTGCTGGAGGCCGCCGACGACGGTCTCGTACGCGAGGACGGGGGCGCCCTGGGCCATCCAGACGACCTTGCGCGGGGCGCGGTTGGTCGCGGCCTTGTCGGAGCCGTCGGCGCGCGCGGCGCCGAGGGCCTGCTTCGAGGCGGCGGCCGGAGCGACCCTGGCGGTCATGTCGACGTTCTTCAGCTCGGCGCGGGAGGCCTTGCTGACGCTCTGGCGTGCGCCGGCCTTCGTCTCCTCGACGATCAGGTCGCCACCGAGGACGGGCAGTCCGGCGTAGGTGCGCTCGTAGCGCGTGTGGGTGGTGCCGTCGCGGTCCTGGACGACGTCGCGGACGACCAGCTTCTCCTGGGTGCCGAGGCCGAGGGCCTTGGCCGTGGCGGCCTTGTCGGCGTCGGCCGCCTTGATGAGCGCGGTGCGCTCGGCGGGGGTGAGGTCGGCCGGGAGCTTGCCGGGGTTGGCCTTGCCGGCGGACTGCGCCTGGGGCGCCGCCTCGAAGGCGTCGGCCGAGGCGGTGCCGGACTGGACGCCGAGGGTGAGCATGGCAGCGGCGGCTATCAGAGCGCCGGTCGCGGTGGCGCGACGGCTGGGCGTGGATCTCACGCAGACTCCTTATGCGAGGGGGGTACCGGCGGACTTGGGTGAGTCCGTCCGGGCGGAGCAAGGAGAGCTGTGGAGCACGTGCGGGTGAAGCCGTGAACTGTGGTGCGAAGAACGGTGAGAGACTGGCAGGAATGACGGGGACCTGTCAGGAGCGCATCGGGAAGTTGGCCGGAAATCGTCCGCTGCCCGTACATCCGTGTTCGTTAACCGGACGTTTCGCCGATCATGGCCGCGACGCCGCCCGATGTTCCTCGGAGCCCGTTTTCCACGAGAGCCGCCCCGTTCGCCCCGAGGACTCCGCCGCTGGTCGCGCCCCTCGGCCCCGAGGGGGACCCGCCACCCGGATCGCGTCGAGGCCTGGCTCATTCTGTTCTCTCCACGGGCCGCCAGAAAGCCTTCCGGACCTCCCCGTCCCGCCCTCCGGGCCGTCGGTGTCGCCCGCCCCTCCGGGCCGTCACCGGGGCGGCTCGGAGGAGCGGGTCGACCGACGCGCCGGAGGGCGACCGCGTGCTCGCGATCGCCCTCCGGCGTGTTGCCCCGTGCCGCCGCTCAGCCGAAGGCGAGGGCGCTCTTCCAGTTGACCCAACTGGCGGTGATGCGCGTTCCGTGGGCGGTGCGGCCCCCGGGGTAGTAGTACATGGTGCCGGTGCTGTCGATGGCCCAGAGGTCGGGGATGCCGTCCTTGTTGGCGTCGGGCGTTCCGATGACGAAGGGCATCTGGGTCAGGGCCCATCCGCCGGTCCCGTAGACCTCGTCCACGCCGGTCTTGGAGTAGGCGGCGATGGCGAGGGAGGTGAGGTCGACGCCGCCGCCGGCGGCCGGCTTGCCGTGGCGCAGGAGGAGGCCGCGTCCCGTTTCCTCGCCGCGGAAGAGGAGGTCGGGGACGCCGTCCCCGCCGATGTCGGCCACGGAGACGATGTCCCGCTTGGTCCAGGGGGCGCTGGTGAGCATGCGGGCTTCGGAGAACGCCGCTCCGGTGTAGCCGGTGAAGGCCCAGAGCTGGTCGCCGACGGTGGCGAACACGTCGGGGAGCTTGTCCCCGGTGACGTCCCCGGTGGCGACGATCTGGGTGAGGGAGGCCGGGGAGGGGGCGTTGGCGGGGAGCAGGATCTCCCGGCGCTCGGTGATGTTGACCGCGCCGTACCCGTCGCCGGGGTACACCCACAGCTTGCCGTCCAGGCGGACGATGAGGTCCTGGAAGCCGTCACCGCCGTAGAAGTCGCCGTTGTGGGTGATGAGGGCGTCCGTGAAGTGCCCCGAGGGGGGACCGATGAAGAGGGGTTCCTCGTCGCCGTTGGGGTCCTTGGCCGGGTTCAGCTGGTAGGCGCCGGACATCGAGTAGTCGAGCTTGCCGGTGCCCTTGAGGAAGTTGCCGCTGTTGGCCTGGGAGGGGAACAGCCGCAGGTTCTTGTAGTTGGTGATGGTGAAGAGGTCGGGCAGTGCGTCACCGGTGAGGTCGCCGGGGGCGTCCTCCTCGTCCCGGGGCGTGACGTAGAAGAAGTACTTGACGACCTCGGAGACGTGCCCGGCCTGGTCGACGGTCCGCACGTACAGCACGTTGGGGCCGGCCGTCGGGGGCTTGGCGCCCGAGAGCGTGGTGATGGTGGAGGTGGGGGCGCCGGCGGCCCGGGACACGGAGTAGGGGTAGTAGTTGGCGTTGTACCCGTACTCGAACCGGATGACGTCGGTGTCGAGCGCCTGGAACTTGAAGGTGCCGCCGCTGCCGAACTTGAGCTTCGACCAGTTCGAGTCCTCGGGCTCGTTGCCGAAGGTGTTCTTGCTGCCGTCGGCGTTGGGGAAGTCGGTGGAGGTGACCCGGGGCGGCTTGGGCGCGGCGCCGTCGTAGATGAAGCGGCACGGCACGGCGGGCGTGTACTTCGAGGAACTGCCTGCGGAGTCGACGGCGCGGACCGACCAGGAGTACACGGTGTTGTTCACCAGGCCGCTGGTCGAGAAGGCGGGCGTGGTGCGCAGCGCGGAGCTGGTGGAGGAACCGACCGAGACGACGCCCGTGGACTTGAGCATGTTGCCCGTCACGGCCCACTGGTTGGTCGGCCACAGGGCGAAGTTGAGGTAGCTGAGGTTGTCGTCCTTGTCCGTGGACTTGGCGGTGAAGGTGATGCTGGAGGAGCCGACCCGGACGTAGGGGGGCGTGGTGGTGCACTTGAAGTCGGGCCCGAGGTCGTGGTTGGTCGGCGCGGTCGGCGGCCGGTTGTAGGTCAACTCGAGGACGGGCGCGTTGTCACCGTTGGCCTGGAACTTCTTCCAGGCGTACTGGGACTTCTCGTCCCTGGCGCGCAGGCCGAAGGTGATGGTGTCCCTGCCCTTGTCCGCGGCGGCCTGCGCGGCCTTCTTCACGTCGAAGGTCTCGTAGTCGTCGTGGCAGCCGGTCTTGTAGCCGTGTGCGAAGCTCCGCGGCGCGGCGGCCAGGTTGGCGTCGGTGAGGGCCGGCGCGTTCTTCCAGTTGGTGCGTCCGTTGATCGGGCTGGTGACGTGGACGGACATGCCGCGTGCGCTGCAGGACCACGCGTACGTTTCCAGGAGCCGCAGGGTGGCCTTCTGGATCGTGGCGCCCCGGAGGTTCTTGTCGAACGCGATGTTGAAGTACGACCGCGAGGTGCCCCAGGTGTCGGACTCGAAGCCGACGCGGGCCTCGTGGGTGCCGCCGGCGTTGAAGTCCTTGCCGTTGAAGAAGGTGGCGTTCGGGTGGCGGCTGTAGGCGGTCGTCCAGTCCTGGGTGTGCTTCTTCACCGTGGGGTCGATGAAGACGGGGTAGACGGTGGCGGGGTCGTTGAGGAAGTCCTGGTTGGGCGTGAGCAGCCAGCCGCCGGCCCCGAGGTCCGCCTCGACCACGTCGCCGCGCGACTCCGGGGAGGGGCCGTTGAGGAGCGGCAGGCTCAGGGTGGCCGCGTCTCCGCTCTGTGAGGGCGCGGGCGTCGGCTCGGCGGGCACGGGCGGCAGCGGAGCCTCGGTGAGGGCCGGCGCGGCCTCGTCCGTGGCCGTGGGCAGCACCTCGGCCTCGGGGTCGACGTTGTCGTTGGCCAGCTCCGTGGTGCTCGCACTCGGACTCGGCGCGGGAGCCGTGCTCGTGCTGATCGGCCCCTCGGGGGACTCCGAGGCGGTCGGCTGCGAGGAGGCGCCCAGTTCGCCGTCGGTGACGGCCGGGGCGCCGCTGCTGTCCCACATCAGAGGGGTCGGCGACAGCGCGACCTCCTGCCCGTCGGCGTCCTCGGCCGCGACGATGCCCGAGGCCGGGTCGAGACGGAAGCTGAGCGTGGGCGAGGCCAGGCCGTAGGACAGTTGCGCGACGCGCGGGTCGGCAGCGGCCTGACGGTTCTTCAGGACCAGCAGCTGGGCGAAGCCGTCGTCCTCGGCGGTCAGGACCAGGTCGGTGCCCGGGAGGATCTCCGGGTACAGCGCGCGTGATCCTTCGATGATCGGCGCGGGCACGGGACCGGGCCAGGTGAGCCGGATCTCGTGCAGGTCGGGAATCTCGCCCGTGCCGCCGACCGTGAGCGTGACCAGCGGACTGTCCGCGCCCGTCTCGGTCGTGACCCCCTTGACGAGCGAGACGCGGTGGACCCGGCCGCGCGAGGCCCGCCCGGAGCCTCCGGCCGTACCGCCGGAGAAGACCATGCGGGTGTTGGTGGCCGCGGGCGCCCACCCCTGATCCGTGCGCTTCAGCGTGGTGTCGACCGCCTTCCACTCCTGACCGACCTTGGCCCAGATCGGGGAGGCGTAGAGCTTCTGGCCCATCGTCCCGTCCGGACGGGCCCAGGTGGTCGAGCGGGGCGTCCGCAGCTCCGTGACCTCGACCGGCTTGCCGGTCTTGCGTGCCAGCGAGGCGGCCGAAGCCCGGTCCACCGTCCGGTCCTTGCCGGTTCCGTTCCCGGACCCGACGGGAGGACGCGCAGCCTCGTCCGTCGAGCCGGCCCGGAAGCCGACATAGGTGATGCCGCCCGCGGCGAGTGTGGCCGCGAGCACCACGGCGCCCGCGCGCCGGGCCGCCGGCCGCTGCCATGTCTGTCTCATCGAGTGGGGACCCCTCTTCCCAGAGTTCCGGGCTCTCAGGGCACCGGCTGAAACCACGAAGCCGGCCATGACGTCCTGGGCCAGGGAGTCCGGGGGAACCACCTTTGCGCGCGGGCATGGCTGGGCGAGCCGATGATGTCCCATGAACCCCGCTCCGTCACCCCGCGCCAGAAGTCCCCGGACCGCTCCCACCTGCCCCGACGCATGAGGCGCCAGGGGGCGGGGAGGCGTGTCGGGCAGGGCTGCTTCCGATCCACCGGAGGGCGAAACGGGAGAAAATGCCAGGAAGGGCCTTTGCGATCGGGTACTTAGTCATCCGATGCACTGATCACGGCATTCCCTCTGATTGCTCCACTGGCCTGCGCTTATGGCGAGGGGAGTTCGATAGGTGCCGACTAGTGCAAACTGATCCGTTGCATCCCGTGACGATCATCACGTGTGTCGTGCCAACTCTGGTGTTCCTTCACGGAGTAGTCGCAGAATCTCCATGATCTGAAGTGCAATCGTCCGCGGTCCGTCTCCGGCTGCCGCCCCAAGTGGTCCGGAGGGACCTCGCCTTGTTCGCTCGTCATCGGCATGCCCGCAGCCGGGCCCGCCGCACGCTCATACCCGCCCTCGGCGCCGCCCTGCTGGTGGGCTTGCTGCCCGCCGAGTCCCTGGCCGTGCCGCCCGACCCGGCGAACGTCGAGACCGGGCGCGAGACCCTCAGCGCGGACCCCCTCGACCTCGAAGCCATCGCCGTCGACGAGCCCGTCGACGGCCAGACCTTCGAGAAGGACGTCGACAAACTGAAGGTGGAGGTCCCCGACGACCTCCAGCAGGTGCCCGCCGACACCACGACCACCCCGGCCGCCGACACCGGAACGATCACCTTCGGCTCCCCGGTCAGCCCTGCCGCCTTCACCGCGACGGCGGCGGAGGACGAGGAGGTCCCGCTCTCCCCGGTCCCCAACGTGCCCGTCCTGCTGGGGCAGGCCGAGGGACAGCCCGCCCCCACCGGCACCTGGCAGGCCTCCGTCGTCGACCGGGGCGGCGAGATCGGCCAGGGCGTCGAGGACGTCCTCAAGGTCGGCACCCTCGTGACCGTGGAGGCCCCCGCCACCGGCTCCGTGCCGATCTCCGTCGGAGTCACCTACGACGCCTTCGAGAACCTGAACGGCGCGGACTGGGCCTCGCGCCTGCGCCTGGTCCAGTTCCCCGAGTGCTACCTCGCCACGCCGCTGGAAGAGGCGTGCCAGGAGTACCAGGAGCTCGAAACCACCAACGACCCCGTCACCCACACGCTGACGGCCACCGTCGACACCGCTGCGGACGGCACCGCCACCCCCGTCTTCGCCACCCGCTCCACCCGGTCCGGCCCCGCCATCATGCAGGCCTCGTACACCACCGCCACCCCCGTGGCGACGGGCGGGGACAAGGCGGTCATCGGCGCGGTCGACTCCGGCGCCGGCCCCGGCGGCTCCTTCAAGGCCACCCCGCTCGCCGCCAGCGGCACGTGGAGCGCGGGCGGCTCCTCCGGCGCGTTCACCTGGTCGTACCCGATGGTCGTGCCCCCCGCCCCGGCCGGCCCCGCGCCGAACGTCACGCTCTCCTACAGCTCGCAGGCCGTCGACGGGAAGACCGCGGTCTCCACGCCCCAGGCCTCCTGGATCGGCGAGGGCTGGGACTACAACCCCGGCTACATCGAGCGCCGCTACCGCAGCTGCAAGGACGACACCCACGAACTGGCCGCCGGCACCCCGAACAACACCGCCAAGGCCAACGAGACCAGCGACCTGTGCTGGGTGTCCTACAACGCCGTGATGTCCCTCGGCGGCAGCACCACCGAACTCGTCCGCGACGCCGGCGCCGGCAGCGACCCCGAGTCCGATACCGAGGTCTACCGCCCCGCGAAGGACGACGGCACCCGCGTCGAGCGCCGCATCCACAGCACCGGCAGCAGCGCCAACGGCGACGACAACGGCGAGTACTGGACCGTCACCACCACCGACGGCACCAAGTACCACTTCGGCCTCAACAAGGTGGGCGGCGGCCACGCCGACACCCACTCCGTCTCCACCGTCCCCGTCTTCGGCAACCACCCCGGCGAGCCCTGCCACGCCACCTCCTTCGCCGACTCCCGCTGCGGCGCCGGCAAGCAGCAGGCCTGGCGCTGGGGCCTCGACAAGGTCGAGGACGTCCACGGCAACGTCATGATCGTCAACTGGAAGCAGGAGACGAACCACTACGCCGTGCGGGGCAAGCGCGCCAACCCCGAGCAGTACTCCCGCGCCGCCTACCCCACCAGCATCGAGTACGGCCTCCGCGCCGCCGACCTGACCGCGCCCTCCGCCACCGTCGAGTTCGGCGTCAAGCAGCGCTGCCTGAAGTCCGACACCGCCTGCGCCGCCGCCAACTTCGACAAGACCGACGACCCCGGCGCCTACCGCCCCTGGTGGGACACCCCCGGCTCGCTGAACTGCAAGGCCACCTCCAAGCTCTGCCCCGGATTCCCCAGCTTCTGGACCCGGCTCCGCCTCGACACCGTCACCACCAGGGCGGCCCGCCCCGGCCAGACCGGCCTGGGGTACGTCGACAGGTACACCCTGCACCACTCCTTCCCCGAGGACTGGTACGACTCCTCCCCGGGGCTCTGGCTCAACTCCCTCACCCGCACCGGCTACGGCCCCGGCGACACCCCCCAGAACGGCGGCGGCACCCTCCAGTCCAAGGACGGGGTCAGCTTCGGCCCCTACACGGTCGGCACCCGCTCCCCCCTCGCGCTCAAGAGCCACCTGCTGGACAAGCAGCTGCCCAACCTCGTCCCCAGCGGTCCCGACGACAAGCGGCCCGGATTCACCCGGCCCCGCATCGGCGTCATCGCCACCGAGGGCGGCGCCGACATCGAGGTCCAGTACACGGGCGGCTGCCGCGTCCAGCCCGCCACCGACCTCGGCAAGGCCAACGGCACCTGCTACCCGGTCCGCTGGTCCCCCGACGGCGAGGAGAAGACCCCCGCCAAGGCCTGGTTCAACAAGTACGTCGTCGCCTCGGTCACCGAGACCGACAAGGTCGCGACCCTCTTCGGCCAGCCCGTCACGACCGCCTACGGCTACTCCGGCGCCGCCTGGGCCAAGAGCGACGACGAGTTCCTCCGCCCCGCGCTGCGCACCCACAGCGACTGGCGCGGCTACCGGCAGGTCACCGTCGTCAAGGGCGACAAGAGGCTGACCACCGGCCTCAACTCCCCGACGCAGTCCCGGTCCGTCACCCGCTACTTCCAGGGCACCGGCGGCGAGGTCAAGGACTCCGTCGACGGCACCGTCCTCCTCTCCGATGACGCCCCGCAGTACGCCGGCATGACCGCCGAGACCCTCGTCTACGAGAACTCCTTCAAGAAGGCGGACGAGTTCACCAGCCGCACCCGCACCTTCCCCGACGAGGCGGTTCAGACCGCCTCGCGCCCCCGGGAAGCAGAGGACGGCACCGCCCTCACCCCGCTGACCGCCCACCGCACCGGCGTCAAGAGGACCGACACCATCCAGGCGGTCGGCACCGGGTGGCGGGGGATCCGCACCACCACCCTCCAGCGCGATCCCACCTACGGCCTGGCCACCGAGGTCGAGACCGTGGTCGTCAAGCCGGGACCGAACGGCACCGGAGAGACCCTCTCCGACCCCAGCTGCACCAAGACCGCCTACGTCCACAACACCGGTGCGTGGCTGATCGGCCTGCCCACCACGGTCCGCGCCACCGCCACCACCTGCGCCGACCAGGCCACCGCCGACCCCGCCACCGAACTCAAGGGCTCGGTCCGCACCAGCTACGACAACCTCGCCCACGGCGCCACCCCGACCAAGGGCCTCGTCACCACCGTCGACGGGATCGACGGCACCGGCAGCACCCACTCCCTCACCACGACCAGCACCTACGACCCGCTCGGCCGCCTCCGCACCGTCACCACCCCCGGAGGCGACTCCCTCGGAAGCACCTACACCACCGAGACCCAGTACGTCCCCGGCGACACCGGAGGCCCGGTCACCTCCACCAAGACGATCAACGCCAAGGGCCACGCCACCACCACGACCTACGACCCCGGCCGGGCGCTGCCCCTGACGGTCACCGACCCCAACGGCCGCGTCACCCGCACCGAGTACGACGACCTCGGCCGTCTGGTCAAGGGCTGGTCCCCCTCCCGCTCCACGGGGACGCAGTCGCCCAACGTCGAGATCGCCTACCAGACCGCCTCCGTCGCCCCCGACGGAAACGCCCTCCCCGCGGCCGTCACCGTCAAGACCCTCAAGGACGACGGCGGCTACGCCAGCCAGGTCACGATCTACGACGGCCTGCTGCGCCAGGTCCAGACCCAGTCCGAGGCCCACGGCCCCGGCCGCATCGTGGCCGACACCAAGTACGACGACCACGGCCTGGTCGCCGAACAGACCGGCGCCTACCTGGCCAAGGGCGAGCCCACCACCGAGATCTTCAAGGTCAAGTCCCCGTCGCTGGTCCCCAGCCTCGTCAAGACCACGTACGACGGCCTGGAACGCCCGATCCGGCAGACGCCCTACCACGGGTCCACCCCGCAGGCCGCGACCGTCACCACGTACAACGCCGACACCAGCGTCACCGTCGACCCCGCGGGCTCCACCGCCCCCACGACCACCACCATCACCGACGACCTCGGCCGCGTCGCCGAGATCCGACACCACACCGGATCCGGCACCTACCGCTCCACCACCTACGGCTACGACAAGCGAGGCAACCGCACCCGGGTCACCGACCCCGCGGGCAACACCTGGAGCTACGCCTACGACGCCCGGGGCCGTGTCACCTCGACCACCGACCCGGACACCGGCACCACCCAGACGCAGTACGACAACGCCGACCGCCCCACCGTCACCTCCGACGCGCTCGGCCAGCACGTCTACACCACCTACGACGCGCTCGGTCGGGTCACCGCCGTGCGCGAGGGCTCGAAGACGAGCTCGCCGGTCAAGGAGTTCAGCTACGACAAGGCCGGCGCGCTCGGCCTCCCGTACGAGTCCACCCGGCACACCGCCACCGGCGACTACGTCGAGCGGGTGACCGGCTACGACACCGAGTACCGCCCCACCGGCCGCGAGACGGTCATCCCCACCAACGCCATGACCACCGGCCTGTCGGGCACCTACTCCTACTCCTACGCCTACACGCCCACCGGAAAGCCGCTCTCCGTCACCCTGCCCGCCAAGGGCGGCCTGGCGGCCGAGAAGGTCATCACCCGCTACGACGCGGACGGCCTGCCCGAGTCCACCTCCGGCATCAACTGGTACACCTCCGACGTCACCTACTCGCCCTACGGCGAAGTGCTGCGCGCCGTCTCCAGTGCCCAGCCCTACCGGGTCTGGACGACCAACTTCGTCGACGAGCACACCGGCCGCCTCCAGCGCACCGTGACCGACCGGGAGACCGCGGGCCCCCACCGCGTCTCCGACACCGGATACGCCTACGACGCCTCCGGCACCATCACCGCGAGCGCCCGACAGAACGCGGAGACCCCCACCCTCACGACCTGGGACAACCAGTGCTTCACCTATGACGTCATGGGCGAACTGATCAACGCCTGGACGTCGAACATCACGCCCGACGGCAAGGGGACCGGCTGCAAGTCGGCCTCGGGAGCCACCTGGGGCCACCGCACCGACGGAGCCCCCTCCGGAGGCCCCGTCGCGGACGCCCCCTCCCAGGCCGGCCCCACCGCCCCCGCCAGTCTCGCCGGCACGGCACCGGCCGCGGGCACCGTCGCCTCGGGCGCCGCCGTCACCGGCTCGGCCGCCTACCACCAGTCCTTCACCTTCGACTGGCTCGGCAACCGCGCCACCATGACCGAGCACGACCCGGCGGGCAACACCAACAAGAACACCACCTACACCTACGCCTACGGCTCCACCCAGCCCCACACCCTGCTCTCCGCCACCTCGCCCACCCCGGGCACGAGCAGCGCGTACACCTACAACCCGACCGGCACGACCAAGACCCGCACCCTCCAGGGCGGCACCCAGACCCAGAACCTGAAGTGGACGACCGAGCAGAAACTCGAGTCGAACACCATCGGCAACGACAAGACCACCTACGTCTACGACGCCGCGGGCAACCGCATCCTGGAGAACTCGCCCACCGGCAGCACCCTCTACCTCGGCGAGACGGAGCTCACCACCGACTCCGTCGGCCTCATCACCCGCGCCTCGCGCTCCTACGGCCACCCCGGCGCACCGACGGTCGTCCGCACCACCATCGACCGGTCCACCACCGGACACGAGATCAACGTCCTCCTCGCCGACCACCTCGGCACCGCCCACACCGCGGTCGAGGCCGGCGGAACCCAGCCCGTCACCCGCCGTGCCAGCAAGCCCTACGGCGAGTACCGCGGCACCAAGCCCAGCGACTGGCCGAACAAGCGCGGCTACCTCGGCGTCGGCATCGACGACACCGCCACCGGCCTCACCCACATCGGCGCCCGCGAATACGACCAGAACACCGGCCGCTTCCTTTCTGCCGACCCGATCCTCGACATCACCGACCCGCTCCAGATGAACGGGTACACCTACGCCAACGGCAGCCCCGTCTCAAAGAGTGATCCCACCGGTCTTCGCCCGGAAGGTGTCTGTGGAGGATTCTCCAGTACATGCCGTTCAGATAATTCCCGCAGCGAGATGTCGACGACCCACCATGAATGGTGGGAGTACAAGAGCACCGGCTGGATTTACCACAGTTACGAGCTCGACGCCCGAGGTGGGAAGCACTACAACAAGCCGCAGGGCTTGACGTGGGGGACCGTCGTATACTTCCCGCGCCGCAAGATCACCTGGAATAAGAATACGGTTGCGGGTGCAGGTCGTTCCTTCGTCTCGACGCTCGACTTGGTTCTTCCGGATAAACTCTCCGCTTCTGCCGGCTATGACGGGCTCATGAGGATGGCTGGTTTTGATACCAGTGATCCCGGTTATGAAGACGGCGAGTCCCTGGTCGATGCGATCAGCACAATATTTTCTGGAGTGGGGGCCGCGAAGGGTGTCTCGAAGAATTCTGCGAAGAATTCCGTGACGAGTGTCATCGATTGCCACTCGTTCCTTCCCGCCACTGAAGTCCTTATGGGTGACGGCACCCATAAGAAGATCGAAGACGTGGAGATCGGTGACACTATCGTCACCACAGAGGTGGGAACTGGTAAGGAGCATCGTAAGAAGGTCATCGAGACCATACGGACAGAGACCGATAAGGAATTCACGGAACTCACCGTTGCAGCCGCAGATGGCGAGAGCAGCATCGTCGCCACCGATACACATCCCTTCTGGGTCCCGGAGGTTGATTCCTGGGTTGACGCCGGCGACCTCCGCGTCGGCGACTTCCTTCGCACCAGCACAGGAACCCACGTCCAGATCACCGCGGTCAAGCGCTACACCAGGCAACAACGCACCCACGATCTGACTATCGATGACCTCCACGCGTACTATGTGCTGGCGGGCAGGACTCCGGTACTCGTTCACAACTGTCCCACAGGTGGGGTCAGTGGTGGCCGGCTGGCGCAAGAAGCCGGGGATTCCTACGAAGTGAATCTCGTCCAGCAGCTTGGCGGCGGGGGCGGCTTCAAGGAAGGTAAGCGCCAGTTTGATGGTGCATTTATCGACACTGTCACGGGCCGCGGTACTTGGTACGAAGCGAAGTCTGGAAGGTTCTGGGAAGACACGCTGGCAAACCCTAAGCGCCTAGAGAAGTTTAAGGGCGTAGAGGGTGAGAAGATCGCAATAGCGCGGGAGCGTGGAATTGATTATCGGATCATCTCGGAGAATCCGATTCCGGCGCCCATCACGACCTGGCTCGATAAGAAGGGCATCCCGTGGCAGGTAATGCCGAGGTCATGACGGTAATGTAGTGGTTCAGGATCGGGGCTCCATCGTTCCGACTATGGGTTGAAGCTTCAGGATCGAAGCATTTGCCCTGGTCAACGCCGCCCCTTCCATACTGTTGCGCCCTCCTTCCTCAGCTACGCGTGGGGAAGGGGGGCGCTCGGTTGCTAGCGAGATTGGAACTGCAGTGGGGTTGTGCCTGTTTCCGGATGATGGAGAAGTCGATGGGCCGGATGCGTGTTTTTCTTACGGGAGTTTCGCCCAGTTCCGCAGACGGCTTGCGCTAGCTGAAGGATTTCAGTTGGGAGATATGAGCGGGTTTGGCGGCCACGTGGCGTGGAATGACGTCACCACTGTCCTTGAGCCCCTACTCAATCACCCGGATGATCACGGGAGATCACTGACATCGCAAGAATGTCGGGAAATTTTGCCACGACTTGAGGACGTTTTGAGCGTGTGGTTGTCGAGTGGATCGCACGACTCTGACATGAAAGAAGACATCAACAATGCTCGCGATCTGATCACTGTGCTCAAGGTCTGCGTTCAAAAGAATGTCGAGCTCTGCTTCATGTGAATTCAGGCCTCCCGCAGACCCTCCAGAAGGGCAGTGACGGCAACGCTGACGGCAACGTCAACCTCGATCCTTCAGCCGCCTTCCGGGTGTGATCGTCGCGGCGGTTCGCCCGTAATGTCCTCGGTGCCGGTGAGGCGGGCCGTCGCATGACG
>NZ_JBHYMF010000173.1:0-14411 GCF_042742855.1 Streptomyces sp. NPDC058877
GTCGAGGCCGCCAACGACGTGGTGTCCCGGAATACGCGCAGAGCCCGCGACTGGTACCACGCCTTACCGAAGACTTGGAGGCCGCGTGCGACGACGTCGGCAATGGGCTTATCCACATGCGCGTACGTGATGAAAGCGTCGTATCGCAGCGTCCGTCGCTCAGCCACAACAGCCTGCTTCAGGGCCTCTTGGATCGTGCGCATGACCTCGTCGAGCGGAGCGTCCGTGCGCGCCACGGCGACCACCACGTCACCCGTCGCGGAAGCGTGGACGGCGGGCCCCGCTTCGGCCGGGGAAGGAGTCTGCGACCCGCTCGGAACGCTCTGGGCGCCCGGCGCCGAAGGGGCGGGGGAGGGGCGTCCCGCGCCTATGCCCGTGCCGAAGGTCTCCCGGACGATGGCGAAGGCGTGGTCGAGCTGCGCCTCCACGTCGCCCTGGCCGCCCGCCCGCAGCCAACGGCGCAGCACGTGGTTGTGCGCGGTGACGACGGCCGACGCCGCCACCTCGGCGAGCAGCGGGTCGTCGTTGCCGTCGTGGTGGTCCCGCTCGTCGAAGTGCCCGAGGAGGTAGCGGGTGAAGAGCCGCTCGTAGCGGGCCACCGAGGCGATCTCCCGCTCCCGCAGGGTGGGGACCTCACGGGTGAGCCGGTAGCGCTCCACGGAGACCGCGGGGGACCCCGCGTACATCTTCATGACTTCCTTGATGCCCCGGCACACGGTGTCGAGCGGGTGCTCGTGCGGCGGCGCGGCGTTCAGCACCGCCTCCGCCCGCACGAGGGTGTCGTCGTGATCGGGGAAGATCGCCTCTTCCTTGGACCGGAAGTGCCGGAAGAAGGTCCGCCGGGCGACCCCGGCCGTGGCCGCGATCTCGTCCACGGTCGTGGCTTCGTACCCCTTGGTCGCGAAGAGCTCCATCGCGGCGGAGGCGAGTTCCCGGCGCATCTTGAGCCGCTGAGCGGCGGCACGAGTGCCCGCCGCGCTCTCCGGAGCGTCGGACGGGGACGTGGCACGGGGTGTCTTCGCGGCCTTGGGCATGGTCCGAACGTACTGCATCGGACCGGGAGTGTGCCCAGGTGGGGGCGGGGAGGCCCCCGGGGCACCGGTGGCGCCCGGGGGACTCAGCAGACCGCCCCAGCCGGCGTTGCGGGACTCAGCGTCGGGCATATTCGCGGAAGCCGCGCCCCGTCTTGCGGCCCAGGCACCCCGCCGCCACCAGGTGTTCCAGGAGCGGTGCCGGGGCGAGGCCCGGGTCACGGAACTCGCGGTGCAGCACCTGCTCGATCGCGAGCGACACGTCCAGGCCGACCACGTCGAGCAGCTCGAACGGCCCCATCGGGTAGCCGCCGCCGAGCTTCATGGCCGCGTCGATGTCGTCCAGGGTCGCGTAGTGCTCCTGGACCATCTTGACGGCGTTGTTCAGGTACGGGAAGAGCAGCGCGTTCACGATGAAGCCGGCCCGGTCGCCGCAGTCCACCGGGTGCTTGCGGATCTTCGCGGTGACCTCGCGGACGGTGGCGTGGACGTCGTCCCCGGTCAGCACCGTCCGGACGATCTCGACCAGCTTCATCGCCGGCGCCGGGTTGAAGAAGTGCATGCCGATGACGTCCTGCGGACGCGTGGTGGCACGGGCGCAGGCGATCACCGGCAGCGAGGAGGTCGTGGTGGCCAGCACCGCGCCCGGCCTGCAGATCTTGTCGAGCCGTGCGAACAGCTCCTGCTTGACCTCCAGGTCCTCGGCGACGGCCTCGACGGCCAGGTCCACCTCGGCGAACGCGTCGAGCGACCCCGCAGGAGTGATCAGGGCCAGCGTCTCGTCGCGGGCCTCGCCCGTCATCCGGCCCTTGTCGACCGAGCGGGCCAGGGACTTGGCGATCCGGGCCTTGGCGGTGTCCGCCTTCTCCTGGGAGCGCGCGGCGAGCACGACCGCGTACCCGGCCTTGGCGAAGACCTCGGCGATCCCGGACGCCATGGTGCCCGAACCGGCGACGCCCACCGAGCGGACCTCGCGGCCCGCTCCGGCCCCGGCCGAGGCGAGCGGGGTCAGCGCGTCGCGCACCACCTCGGCGGAGCCCGGCGCCTCGTACGTGTAGAAGCCGCGGCCCGTCTTGCGGCCCGTCAGGCCGGCCTCGCTGAGCTGCTTGAGGATCGGGGCCGGGGCGTGCAGCCGGTCGTGCGAGGCCGCGTACATGGCCTCCAGGACCGTACGGGCGGTGTCGATGCCGATCAGGTCCAGCAGCGCCAGCGGGCCCATCGGCAGACCGCAGCCCAGCTTCATCGCCGCGTCGATGTCCTCGCGGGAGGCGTACTTGGCCTCGTACATGGCGGCGGCCTGGTTCAGGTAGCCGAAGAGCAGCCCGTCGGCGATGAAGCCCGCACGGTCACCGACCGCCACCGGCTCCTTGCCGAGGTCCTGGGCGAGCCGGGTCACGGCGTCGACGGCCCGCGGGTCGGTCAGCACCGACGAGACCACCTCGACCAGCTTCATGGCCTGCACCGGGGCGAAGAAGTGCAGACCGAGCACCCGCTCGGGGTGCGCCGAGTCGGCGGCGAGCCGGGTCACGGAGAGCGCGTTGGTGCCGGTGGCCAGGATCGCGTCCGGCCGGACGATCCCGTCGAGCGCGCGGAAGACCTCCTGCTTCGCCTCGTAGGACTCGGGCACGACCTCGATCACGAGGTCGGCCTCGGCCGCCGCCTGAAGGTCGGAGAAGGTACGGAAGCGGGCCAGCGTGTCCTGCCGCTCCTCCTCGGTGATCCGCTCGCGGGCCACCGCACGGGCGGTGGAGGCCTCCAGGGCGGCGACGGCCCGGGTCGCGGCGATGTCGCTGGTGTCGATGCCGATGACCTCGCGGCCGGCTCGGGCGAGGACGTCGGCGATGCCGGTGCCCATCGTGCCGAGACCGACGACGGCGATGGTGGAGAGAGGGGTGTCCATCAGGGGACTCCAGAGGAAGGGTGACGACTGAGGGCAGTGCGCGCACGAAAGGCGCGGGAAAGCACGAGGGCGATGCCCGGAGAAAAGAGGGCCGTGCCCTGGAAAGAGGAAGACGGACCCTGTCCCGGAGTCACGTCGAAACTGCCGAACCGACGAGCAAACACAACGGCTGCGTCACCAGGCCGTTGTGAGAAGTGCGGGTGGTGCCCGCTCACCTGAGACTAACCGGCCGGTAACGAGCGCGCCAGTCCCGGGAAGTTGGGAAAGTGTGATCTGGATCGCGGATAGGCTCGGATTCATGGATAACGCCGCGGATCCAGAATTCTGCTCGATGATCGATCGATTGCGGGACGAGATCGAGAAGGGCGTCGGAGAAGTCCCGACGGCATTCGAAGAACTCGTGGGAACGAACGATCCGGAAGAACTGCACCGCGCCCTCACCGCCACCGGGCAGCCGCTCTGGGTCCGTGAGATCGCCGCCTACTCCCTCGGGGTCGCCGGCGACCCCCGCGCCTTCGAGCCCCTGGTCCTGCTGCTCAACCACCGCGACCCGGAGCGCTGCGTCACCGCCGCCCACGCCCTGGTGCGACTCGGTGACCCCCGTACCGCCCGCGCCGCTGCCGCCCTCGCCACCAATGAACTCCGGGTCTCCTACGCCCTGCTGCCGGTCCGGCTGCTCGTCGAACTCCGCGCCCCCGAGTCCGTGCCCGCGCTGATCACCGTTCTGAAGAGGCGACTTCCGGCCGCCGACCCCCATTGGCGGGTCGGTCTCGCCTGTGTCGAGGGCCTCGGCTCGCTCGGCGACCCCCGTGCCCGCACCGCCTTGGAAGCCGCACTGCCGCACCCCAGGCTCGGTGTCGCCGCCCGACGCTCACTCGCCCGCCTGGCCCCCGACCGCTGACGGCGCCCGCCCCGTTCGCGCGGGGCGGGCGCCCGTGGGGCGAGGGGAGGAGTCAGCGCACGTGGCCGAGGAGGCCGTGGAGGGTCGTGCCGAACCCCTCCGGTCGCGAGGAGCCGACCCGGTCGGCCGTGGCCTCCGGAACCGTCGCCCGCGCCGGGGGCACGGGCTCCGGCTCCGGCAGCGCGGCGCAGACCGCGTCCACCTCGGTCGCGTCCCCGCCGCGCGGGACCTCACCGGTGGCGAGGTAGGCGGCCAGGTGGTCGTCCAGGCAGTCGTTCCCGGCCAGGGTGACCCCGTGGTTCCCGCCGCCCTCTTCGACGACCAGGCTGGAACCGCGCATCAGCCGGTGCAGGGCCACCCCGCCCTCGTACGGCGTCGCCGCGTCGTTCGTCGCCTGGAGGATGAGGACGGGGGGCAGCTGGTCATTGGTGACGTCCGGCGGGCTCAGGGGGTCGACCGGCCAGAAGGCACAGGGCGCGTTGTACCAGGCGTTGTTCCAGGTGGAGAACGGTGCCTTCGCGTGCACGTCCCAGTTGTCCTTGCGCCACACGTTCCAGTCGCGGGGCCAGGCCGCGTCCCGGCACAGCACGCTGGTGTACACCGAGTAGCCGTTGTCGGTGGCGGAGTCGGCCTCTCCGTACCGCTCGTACGCCTCCGTCAGCGGCGCCGGGTCGTCGTCGTTGACGTACGCGGCGAAGGCGGTCGCGAGGCGGGGCCAGTAGCCGTCGTAGTAACCGCCCGGCAGGAAGGTGTCCTCCAGCTCGCCGGGGCCGACCTTCCCGCCGGCCGGCGTCGTGCGCAGCGCGTCGCGCATCCGGTACCAGGCGGCCTCGACGGCCGCCGGGTCGGTGCCCAGGCCGTAGACGGCGTCCTGTCGGGCCACCCAGGCCATGAAGTCCTTGTGGCGGTCGTCGAAGGCGAAGTCCTGCGCGATGTTGTCCTCGTACCAGACGCCGTGCGGATTGACGACGGAGTCGAGCGCCATCCGGCGGACCCGGTCCGGGTACAGGCGTGCGTACACGGAGCCCAGGTACGTGCCGTACGAGTAGCCGAGGTAGTTGATCTTCGGGGCGTCGAGCGCGTCGCGGATCGCGTCCAGGTCCCGGGCGGTGCTCACGGTGTCGATGTACGGCAACACGTCCCCGTACTTGTCGCCGCAGGCCTTCGCGAAGGCCTGTGCCCGCGCGACCGCCGCGCGCTCCGCCGCCGCTCCGGTCGGCACCGAGTCCGCCCGCACGGGGGCGAAGTGGCCGGGTGCGCAGTCCAGGGCGGGCTCGCTTTTTCCCACCCCACGGGGATCGAAGCCGATCACGTCGTACGTGGCGGCCACCTTCGGGGGCAGTGAGGCCGCCACGTAGCCGGCCATGCTCCGGCCGCTGCCCCCGGGCCCGCCCGGGTTCACGAGCAGTGGCCCCTGGAAGGTCTTCGAGGTGTGCGGGACCCGGGTGAGGGCGAGCGTGATCAGCCGGCCGGCCGGGTCGTCGTGGTTGAGCGGCACCTTCAGGGTGCCGCACTGGAGCCGGGGGTAGGTCTTGGTGCCGCAGTCGGTCCAGGTGAGCCGGGGGAGCGGTCGGGGGCTCGGTTCGCCTGCGTCGGCGGGGGCGGCGGGCAGGACGGTGACCGTCCCGGCGACCAGCGCTCCAGCGGCGATCAGCATTCCTGCGCGTGGGGTCATGGGGCCTTTGTGTCCCGAACCGGGGCGGAGAGGACCCGTTTCGGCGAGAGTTGACCCGAACGGAGGGGGAGTCGACGGCGTGTCAGATGCTCCGATCTGATGATCGGGGGAATGTGTGGAGGGGGTGCCGGGGCGGGCTGGACCGCTCGGTTGTGGTCGCCGGGGAAGGGGATCCGGGCAGGGGGCTCCGACGCGTGCCGTTCCGTCGCCCGGGACCGATGCCGAACTCGGCAGCGAGGTCGTGCACCTGGCGGGTGATCCGGCGCTGGTACCGGATCGGTGCGTACGCCCCGTCCGCGTACATCCGCTCGTACTGCGGCACCAGGTCCGGATGGTGGTTCCGCAGCCAGGCCGTGAACCACTCGCGGGCGCCCGGCCGAAGGTGCAGCACGAGCGGGGTGACCGAGCTCGCCCCGGCCTCGGCGATCGCGCGGACCGTCGCCCGCAGCTGCTCGGGACGGTCGCCGAGGAAGGGCACCACGGGAGCCATCAGGACCCCGCAGGCGATCCCGTGCTCGCCGAGGGCGCGGACGACATCGAGGCGCCGCTGCGGCGAGGGGGCGCCCGGCTCGACCGTCCGCCAGAGGTCCCGGTCGGTGAATCCGATCGACACGGAGATGCCGACCTCGGTGACCCGGGCGGCCTGGACCAGGAGCTCCAGGTCGCGCAGGACCAGGGTGCCCTTCGTGAGGATCGAGAAGGGATTGGCCCGGTCGCGCAGGGCGGTGAGGATGCCGGGCATCAGCCGGTACCGCCCCTCGGCGCGCTGGTAGCAGTCGACGTTGGTGCCCACGGCGATGTGCGCTCCCTGCCAGCGGGCGGAGGCGAGCTGGCGGGCGAGCACCTCCGGGGCGTTGGTCTTGACGACGATCTGGGAATCGAAGTCGCGTCCGGTGTCGAGGTCCACGTGACCGTGGGTCCTGCGGGCGAAACAGTACACGCACGCGTGCGCGCAGCCTTGGTACGGGTTCGCCGTCCATTCGAACGGCATGCGGGAAGCGCCCGGCACCCGGCTGAGGATCGAGCGGGCCCGGACCTCGTGGAAGGTGATCCCCCGGAACTCCGGAGCGTCGAAGGTGCGGGTGGTGACCGCTTCCGCGGCGAACGGGGTGATGCCGGCGGGGTCGGCAGGGGTGTCGCCCAGATGGTCCCGGCGCATGGACGCCCTCCTCGGTGGTTCGCGTCTGCCCGTCATTCAGAATAGAACATCTGTTCCATTGATCGCTGCAACCCGGATTTCGCCCCCCGGGACGCACGTGGTTCGCTTGGGCCACACCCCGAGGAACCACAAGCTGGAGGAAGTCAATGGCGCAGGTCGAGGCCACCACGGAACGGATCATCGCCGCGGACGCGGAGACGGTGTTCGACGCGCTGGCCGACTACAGCGGCACGCGCGCGAAGGTGCTCCCCGAGCACTTCAGCGAGTACGAGGTGCGCGAGGGCGGTGACGGCGAGGGCACGCTCGTCCACTGGAAGCTCCAGGCCACCAGCAAGCGCGTCCGCGACTGCCTCCTGGAGGTCACCGAGCCCACCGACGGACAGCTCGTCGAGAAGGACCGCAACTCCTCGATGGTCACCACCTGGACGGTCACCCCCGCCGGCGAGGGCAAGTCCCGGGCCGTCGTCACCACCGTCTGGAACGGGGCCGGCGGCATCGGGGGCTTCTTCGAGAAGACCTTCGCGCCCAAGGGGCTGGGGCGCATCTACGACGCCCTTCTCGCCAAGTTGGCGGACGAGGTCGAGAAGTAACGCCCGGAGCGTTCACCGATTCGAGTGGATCGCCCGCGCCCCCGTACCGGAGTTCCCGCGTACCGGGGCGCGGCCCGCTCGCGGATGCGCTGATGGGCGAGTCAAGTGCGCCGCCCCGTCGGACCGTTCGACGGTGCTGCGCAACCAGCCCCCGTACCGGCCGACTTGCCCCCTTCGTGCGCAATGCGAAGGGCGGCGCGGCGAGGGGAGCGGCACGGGGGTGCGAGCGCGAAGGGCGCCGGAGGAGGTGCGGGATCCCGTTCCGTCCGCTGATCCGCACCACCGCCCGGGTCGGACCCCGTGGACCCCACCCCCACCCCGTCCGGCTGGACTTCCGCGGCCTCGCGGCCTCGCTGCCCCTGGTCGCCCCGGAGCGGGCGATCATCGCCACGGTCCTGCCGGCCGCCGGTGGGGGCCGCGCCGGGCGTGACCTCCGGCCCGGCCGGCAGAACCGACGACGGGCGACCTCAAGAGGAGGCCGTCGTGGCCCTCCGCAGCGCGCTGATGCAGCTGCCGATCGCCTCCTGGAGGGCTTCGAGACGCTGGAGCATGTCGTCCTCGTAGGTGTCCTCCTCCAGCACCTCGTCCAAGGTCAATTCCTCGAACACCTTCGTCGCCTTCTGCAGGCTGTTGTAGAACCTGGTCCGCCGCTCCTGGACGCGCAGTGCCGGATCTTCTTCGACCACCTTGGCCACCAGGCCCTTCACCGCGTCGTAGGCCTCGCCGGCCCACTCGCCCGCCTCCTCCGAGTCGTCCAGTTCGTCGAGGAGGGACAGGTGCCGTTCGGCCTCGGCGCGCAGTTCGGCCGGCGCCGCCACGGTTTGCCCGGCGGGCGTCTTGATCTGGCCGTTCTCCACGATCTGTCGGACGTACCCGATGCGGTCGGCGGCCCTGGCCTCGCTCGCCACCGCCTTCTTCAGGCCGTCGGTGCGGGCGAAGGCCCGGGCCATCTCGGTCTGGAGGGACGGATCCTCCTTCATCCGGTCGAGCAGCGCCCCGCGGGCAGCCTCCGCCGTGCCGGGGTCGGCGAGGATCGCCGCCCGCAGCGCCGTCGGGTTCTCCGCGACCTCCAGGGCCTTCGTCGGTCTGATGCCCTCTGCTTCCGCGGCGGCGCTGATCGCCTGGCCGCGCACGGAAGCGGCACCGTTGCGGGAGGCGTAGTACGAGAGCCAGACGTCCGCGTCGGGCAGTTCGACGTCCTCGCCCGGGGCCAGCACCTCGAACTGGGGGACGAGACCGTCGTCGGCCGCCGCGTCCCAGGCCCGGTAGTACCGCATCACCCGCTCCGGCGAGCAGCCGGAGAGTTCGGCGAAGGCCTTCGCCGAGACCTTCGTCCGGGCCGTCCCCTCGGCGGGCTGTCCGCCGGGCCGGACGCTCCGGGCCACCTTCAGCGCGAAGGTCCAGCCACCGGTTCGCGCGTACGCGCCGAAGTCCCGGGCGTCACGGACGACGACGGGGTCGTGTTCCGCACCGGGGCCGTCCGTGCCCTCGGCGCGGTCCGCGTTCCCCGGGGCGCCGGGCGTGCTCCGGGGTGCGGAAGCCCCCGGTGCCGCCTCGGACTCGGGCGCCGCCGGCACCCAGAACTCCGGCTCCTCCGCCATCACGGGCCCGGCGTGCTCGGGAGCGGCGTGCCCGGGCCCGGTGACCGGAGGGGCCTCGGCGGTGGCGGGCGCGGAAGGGGGGAAGGCGGTGGTCACCGAGGGCTCTCCGGATGCTGGGGGACGACGACTGCGGCCGATAGCCTATACGCACCTCTTGGGGAATTTTCGCCCGATTCGAAGATCGGCGGGCCGGGGCCTCCGGAACCGCCGGGGTGATCCGTACCGCCGTCCGGAGGGCATCGGCGGTCCATCCCAACGACGGTTATCCACAGGGCTGGTAGGGCGACTCGGCGGCGCGTACGGTGCCAAGCATGAAGATCCTCATCAGCGCCGACATGGAGGGCGCAACCGGTGTGACCTGGCCCGCCGACGTGCTGCCCGGCACGCCCCAGTGGGAGCGGTGCCGCGCGATGTTCACGTCCGACGTGAACGCCGCGGTGCTCGGCTTCTTCGACGGCGGCGCCGACGAGGTCCTCATCAACGAGGCGCACTGGTCCATGCGGAACCTGCTCCTGGAGCAGCTCGACGAGCGCGCCCAGATGCTCACCGGGCGGCACAAGTCCCTCTCGATGGTCGAGGGCGTGCAGCACGGGGACGTCGACGGCATCGCCTTCGTCGGGTACCACACCGGCGCCGGGACCGAGGGCGTCCTCGCGCACACGTACCTCGCCAACTCCATCACCGGGGTCTGGCTGGACGGTGAGCGGGCGAGCGAGGGGCTCCTCAACGCTCGTGTGGTCGCCGAGTACGGCGTGCCCGTGGTGCTCGTCACCGGGGACGACCTCACCTGCGAGGACGCCCTCGGCTATGCGCCGGAGGCGCTCAAGGTCGCGGTCAAGGACCACGTCTCGCGGTACGCGGCGGTCTGCCGCACCCCGGCGAGAACGGCCGCGGACATCCGTGCCGCGGCGAAGGCCGCCACCGCGCTCGCCGTACGGCGAGCTCCGGTCCGGGGCGGTCCGTTCACCGTGGAGCTGGAGTTCGACGCCGAGCACCTGGGTGCCGCCGCCACGGTGGTTCCCGGCGTGGCGCGGAGCGGTGAACGTCGCGTCGCGTACGACAGCGGGACGATGTACGAGGCAATCCGCACGTTCAAGGCGGTCACGACCATCGTCTCGGCCGCGGTGGAGGAACAGTATGGTTGAGGAGGTCCGGGAACCGGACGCGGCGGCGCTCGACGAGGTGGTCACCTTCACCTCCGAGCTGATCCGCATCGACACCACCAACCGGGGTGGCGGTGACTGCCGGGAACGACCGGCGGCCGAGTACGTGGCCGAACGCCTCGCCGGCGCCGGCATCGACCCCCTGCTCCTGGAGCGCACTCCCGGCCGCACCAACGTCGTGGCACGCATTCCCGGCACCGACCCCTCGGCCGAAGCGCTCCTGGTCCACGGCCACCTGGACGTGGTGCCCGCGGATCCTGCCGAGTGGACCGTGCCGCCCTTCTCCGGCGAGGTCCGTGACGGGGTCGTGTGGGGGCGCGGCGCCGTCGACATGAAGAACATGGACGCGATGGTCCTGGCGGTGGTCCGCTCCTGGGCCCGGCAGGGAATCCGCCCGCGCCGTGACATCGTCCTCGCCTACACCGCCGACGAGGAGGCCAGTGCCGAGGACGGCTCCGGCTTCCTCGCCGACCGGCACCCGACCCTCTTCGAGGGGTGCACGGAGGGCATCAGCGAGTCGGGTGCGTTCAGCTTCCACCCGCAGGCCGGCACCACCCTCTACCCGATCGCGGCGGGTGAGCGGGGTACCGCCTGGCTCAAACTCACCGCCCATGGCCGGGCCGGCCACGGCTCCAAGGCGAACACGTCCAACGCCGTCACCCGCCTGGCCGCCGCCGTCGCCCGGATCGGCGCACACACCTGGCCGGTCCGCCTCACCAGCACGGTCCGCGCCTCCCTCATCGAACTCGCCGCCTTGTACGGCATCGACATCGACACGAGCGCCCCCGACCTCGACGTCGACTTCCTCCTCGACCGACTGGGGCCCGCCGCCGCTCTCGTCGAGTCGACCGTCCGCAGCAGCGCCAACCCGACGATGCTGAAAGCCGGTTACAAGGTGAACGTCATTCCGGGACAAGCCGTCGCCTATGTCGACGGACGCGTGGTGCCGGGTGGGGAGGAGGAGTTCGCCACCACCATGGACCTGCTCACCGGGCCCGACGTGGAATGGGAGTTCCACCACCGAGAGGTGCCCCTCGAGGCCCCGGTCGACTCGCCGACCTTCGCGAAGCTCAGGGCTGCCGTGGAGCGCTTCGAACCCGCCGGACACGTCGTGCCGTTCACCATGTCCGGTGGCACCGACGCCAAGCAGTTTTCCCGGCTCGGCATCACCGGCTACGGCTTCTCGCCGCTGAGGCTTCCCCCCGGCCTCGACTACGGAGCGCTCTTCCACGGCGTCGACGAGCGCGTCCCCGTGGACGCCCTGCACTTCGGCGTCCGGGTCCTCGACCACTATCTGAAGTCCGCCTAGACCCATGACAGGGGGAGCCGACATGACCATGACCCCAGGCGCGTACGGCAGTTGGCCGTCACCCGTCGATGCCGAGCTCGTTGCCGCCAACGACGGGCGCCCCGAGTACCTCGGTGCCGTCGGCGACGAGCTGTGGTGGACCGCACCCCGATCCGCCGAAGGCGGCCGGCGCGCCCTCCTCCGGCGGCGTGCCGACGGAACCGAGGAGAGCCTCCTCGTCGCCCCCTGGAACGTCCGCAGCCGGGTGATCGAGTACGGCGGGCAGCCCTGGGCCGCGGTCACCCGTCCCACGGGCGGGCCGCTCGTGGTGTTCAGTCACTTCCCCGACCAGCGGCTCTACGCGTACGAACCCGATGCCGTTCCCGGCGCCGAGCCGCGTCCGCTCACCCCGGTTTCCGCGGTCGGCGGCGGATTGCGCTGGGCGGACCCGGTGATCCGTCCGGATCGGGACGAGGTGTGGTGCGTCCTGGAGGAGTTCACCGGCCCCACCCCGACCGACGTGCGTCGGGTCCTCGCCGCGGTGCCGCTCGACGGGTCGGCCGCCGAGGACCGCGGTGCCGTCCGTGAACTCTCGGACGGACGCCACCGGTTCGTGACGGGCCCCCGGCCCTCCCCGGACGGGCGACGGGTGGCCTGGATCGCCTGGGACCACCCCCGCATGCCCTGGGACGGCACCGAAGTGCAGCTCGCCGAGGTGGCCCCCGACGGCACCTTCCGCGGAGCCCGCACCGTCGTCGGCGGAACCACCGAGTCGATCGCTCAGGTCGACTGGGACGCCGCCGGTCGGTTGTTGTTCGTCAGCGACCTCACCGGATGGTGGAACCTCTACCGCGCAGAGCTCGACGACGACGGCAACGCCGCCGGACCGCAAGCGCTCTGCCCCCGCGCCGAGGAGTTCGGGGGACCGCTCTGGAAGATCGGCCTCCGCTGGTTCACACCCTTGGAGAACGGCCTGATCGCCGTCGTGCACGGCCGGGGGACCACTCGTCTGGGCATCCTCGACCCGGAGCGCCGCGCCCTCGTCGACGCCCCCGGTCCCAAGACCGAATGGGCGTCCACCCTCGCGGCGCACGGCACCCGCGTGGTCGGCCTCGCCGCCGGACCGCAGAGTTCCTACGAACTCGTCGAACTCGACACCCGCACCGGTCGCAGCCGCGTGGTCGGCGCGGCGCACGCCGATGCGGTCGACCCCGCGTACCTCCCCGAGCCCAGGATCCGAACCTTCACCGGTCCCGACGGCCGGGAGGTCCACGCACAGCTGTACCCGCCCCGGCACCCGGAGTTCACCGGGCCCCGGGGCGAGCTACCGCCGTACGTGATCTGGGCGCACGGCGGTCCCACCGGCCGCGCCCCGCTCGTTCTCGACCTGGAGATCGCGTACTTCACCTCCCGGGGCATCGGCGTCGCCGAGGTCAATTACGGCGGCTCGACCGGATACGGCCGGGAGTACCGGGAGCGCCTGTGCGGGCAGTGGGGAGTCGTCGACGTCGAGGACTGTGCGGCCGTTGCGGCGACGCTCGCCGCCGAAGGCACCGCCGACCCCGCACGCATCGCGGTGCGCGGTGGCAGCGCGGGAGGTTGGACGGCGGCCTCCTCCCTCACCCGCACCGACGCGTACGCCTGCGGCACGATTATCTACCCCATCCTGGACCTGCGGGGCTGGGCCACCGGCGAGACCCACGACTTCGAGTCCCAGTACCTCCACGGATTGGTCGGACCGTTCGACCAGGTGCCCGCCCGTTACAAGGAACGTTCTCCGATCGAGCACGTCGACCGCATCACGGCCCCGTTCCTGTTGCTCCAGGGCCTCGACGACGTCATCTGTCCGCCCGCACAGGCGGAGCGCTTCCTCGCCCGGACCGCCGGCACGGGCGTCCCGCACGCCTACATCGCCTTCGAGGGGGAGGGGCACGGCTTCCGTCGAGCCGACACGATGACCCGGTCCCTGGAGGCGGAGCTCGCGCTGTACACCAGGGCCTTCGGCATCGTGCGCACCGACACGGTCGACCTGGAGTACCGCACGTGACCCGGATGGATTCCCTGGCCCGGGCCGAGCGGCTCGGCCCCGGGGCACGGGTCGCGGTCGTCGCTCCCAGCGGGCCCGTGTCCGAGGAGCGCCTCACGGCCGGACTCGACGTCCTGCGCGGGTGGGACCTGGAACCGGTCGTCGCCCCGCACGTCCTGGAGGTGCATCCCGCACTCGGCCACCTCGCGGGTGCCGACCGGTTGCGCGCCCGCGACCTGACCGAGGCCTGGTGCGACCCCTCGATCTCCGCCGTGTTCTGCGCCCGCGGCGGATTCGGGGCCCAGCGGATGGTGGACCTGGTGGACTGGGCGGCGGTGCGGGCGACCGGGCCCAAAGCCTTCGTCGGCTACAGCGACGTGACCGTCCTGCACGAGGCCTTCGCCCTCCGTGCGGGCTTCGCCACCCTGCACGGACCGATGGTTGCCGCTGCCGGGTTCCCGTCGGACGCGCGGGCCCAGGAGTCGTTGCGGGCCGCCCTCTTCGAGCCCGATGCGGTCCGGACGCTCGGCCTGGAGACGGCACGGGCCCTGGTGCCTGGCCGCGCCCGGGGGGTGACGCTCGGCGGTTGCGCCAGCCTCCTCGCCTCTGACCGCGCCACCCCGCACGGGCGGCGCTCGGCACGGGGCGGGCTGCTGCTCCTTGAGGACGTGGGGGAGGAGCCGTACCGCCTCGACCGCATCCTCACCCAGCTGCTGCGCTCCGGATGGTTCGACGGAGTGGCGGGCATCGCCCTCGGTTCCTGGGCGGAGTGCGGCCCCTACGAGCAGGTACGGGCGGTGCTCGTCGACCGCCTCGGCGACCTGGGGGTACCGGTCGTGGAGGAGTTGGGCTTCGGACACGGCACGGCCGCGCTCACCGTGCCGCTCGGCGTGCCCGCCGCACTCGACGCGAACACGGGCAGACTCACCCTGGAGGTGCCGGGCCTGCGCTGACGGACCGCGCGACACCGGGGCGGGCGACACCGGACCGGGCGCCGGCGCGTCGTTTCCGTGCGCCCCGAGCGACCGGTGTTGCGGGACGGCACGGGGCCCGGCACGCCCGGAGCGGGAGGCTGTC
>NZ_JBHYMF010000174.1:0-14349 GCF_042742855.1 Streptomyces sp. NPDC058877
ACCGCAGCCATTTCGTCCGGAGTCACACACCCACAACGCGACACACAACCCGAAGGACACGCACCACCAAACACGACCTGACCAAGCACTACTAGGGCGCTGACGGCTTTCAACGACTCGGGGCGCTGTGGTCGCCGGGCGCCCTGCTGCCAGTAGCTCAGGCTCGTCACCCCGACCTTGACGCCCCGGTGCGCCAGATGGTGCTGGACCCGCTGGAGCGGCAGCCCGCGCACGGCCAGCGCGGTGCGCAGAGCCAGGTGGAAGGGGCCGGTGTGCAGCAGCTGTACCAGATCGGCCTCGGTGTGGCTCACGAGAGGACTCCTCGGTGAACGTTCACGGCGGGAGCACGGACCGTCGCACCGTGCGGGACGGGCGGGCAGGTGGGTCGTGGGCGTCCGTTCACACCCGGGCCACACCGTTCACAGTCCGATGTCATTCCGCATTGAAGCGTGTTGACCGGATCCGGACAACGGCAGATGCTCCTGAACAGCGTCCGGACGCGCTCCTCCACCCCCCCACGTCCCCACACCCCCCGCCCCGGGAGGAACGCGATGCGCAGAAGAAAGTCGAACCTCGCGGCACTGGCCGCAGCCGCCCTCTTCCTCGTCCCCGCCACCTCGGCGTCCGCCGCACCCGCCGCCACCTCGGCGTCCGCCGTCGGTGAGCAGGTCTCCGCCCTCGCTTACAAGCGGCTGAACATCACCATGCAGGCCCAACAGAAGAGCAACTGGTGCTGGGCGGCGAGCGGCAACACCATCGCCACCTGGTTCGGTCGCGGCTACAGCCAGAACCAGTTCTGCAACGCAGCCTTCAACCGCCAGCAGGGCTACGACTGCCCCAACTGGCAAGCCACCCTCGGCAACGTCCAGACCGGACTGAGCTGGGCGGGGATCTACCCCGGCTCGTACGTCAACGGTTGGCTGCGCTACTCGACCGTCCAGACCGAGATCAACGCCAACCGGCCCGTCGAGACCCGGATCCAGTGGTCGAGCGGCGGTGGCCACATGCACGTCATCTACGGCTACGACGACGCGGACGGCTGGGTGTACTGGGGAGATCCCTGGCCCTCCAGCAACAGGTACAACTGGGCCTCGCACGCCTGGTACGTCAACAACGGCTCGTTCTCCTGGACCCACTCGCTCTACCGGATCGGGGCGTGACGACCATGAACGCACGAGCCGTGACGGCCGGTTTCCTGGCCACCGCAGCCCTCGTCGTCCTCGGGGCGTTCCCGGCCGCCGCCGAAGGGCTGCCGCCCGCGGCCACCCCCGAACAGGCCGCCTCCGCACCGCAGACCCTGGACACCCTGTCCCGCTTCTTCGCCCGGGACGGAGCCCTCGCCCGGACGGCGGTCGCGCCCCGCGTCGAGGGCGCGTCCGTGCCGGTGCGCATCCTCTCTCCGGACTTCGTCGCCGGAAAGCCCGGAGCGCCCGTCGCCCGCGTCGAGTTCCGTGCCAGCCGGGCCGTGGCCTCGGACGGACAGAAGGCCTCGGTGTGGACGGTGAAGCGGCCGGAGGGCTGGCACGTGGTGAACATCGCCACCGGTGACGACGAGATCCGCTACGCGGAGCTGGGCGGCGGACTCGTCTTCCGCGAGCCGCAGATCGACGCGTGGTACGTCCAGAAGGGCGGGAAGGTGCTGCCCCTCGACGAGGATGCGGTGCGGGTTGTGGGGCGCGAGGGCGCCAGCCTCGCCGCGTACCGGGAACGAGTGGCCCGGGCGTACGGCGACAAGCTACCGGGATCGGCGTACGCCCGGAAGGGTGCGGCCGGCGGTTACGACGCCGCGCCGCCGAACACGTCCGATGGCGGGGTCACCGTTGCGGCGACCGGCGCGGGTGCGGGCCTGCTCCTCGCCCTGACGGTGACGGCCGCGATGCGTCGCCGTAGGGCCCGGGAGGCCTGAGCGGGCGCCCGACGACACCGACGGGTCGCCCCCGCTCCCCCGTGGGCGGCCCGTCGGAGGTCGGGCCCCGCCGTGTGGAGGCCCGACCCGTCCCCGGTGGGACGGCGGCCGGCAGGCGCGGCCAGCGGCCCGGACGGCGCCGTGGGCCGGGGCCGTCGCGCCGGTGCGCGCCCGCCCGGGGTGTCGGTCACCGCCAGTAGGGTGGTGAGCATGGCAGACCCCTCCAGCTATCGCCCCAAGCCGGGTCAGATCCCCGACTCTCCGGGGGTCTACAAGTTCCGCGACGAGCACCGCCGGGTGATCTACGTGGGGAAGGCGAAGTCGTTGCGCCAGCGGCTGGCCAACTACTTCCAGCCGCTCGTGAACCTGCACCCGCGCACCGCCACCATGGTGACGACCGCCGCCTCCGTGGAATGGACCGTGGTGTCCACCGAGGTCGAGGCGCTCCAGCTGGAGTACTCCTGGATCAAGGAGTACGACCCCCGCTTCAACGTCAAGTACCGGGACGACAAGAGTTATCCGTACCTCGCGGTCACCATGAACGAGGAGTTCCCGCGCGTCCAGGTCCTCCGCGGACACAAGAAGAAGGGCGTGCGCTACTTCGGGCCGTACGCGCACGCGTGGGCGATCCGCGAGACCGTCGACCTGATGCTTCGGGTCTTCCCGGTGCGGACCTGTTCCGCGGGCGTGTTCCGGAACGCGGCGGCGGCCGGCCGGCCCTGCCTCCTCGGCTACATCGGCAAGTGCTCGGCGCCCTGCGTCGGCCGGATCGCCCCCGAGGAGCACCGCGAACTGGCCGAGGAGTTCTGCGACTTCATGGCCGGTCGCACCGGCACGCACCTCCGCAGGCTGGAGAAGCAGATGATGATCGCGGCCGAGGACATGGAGTACGAGAAGGCCGCCCGGCTCCGCGACGACATGGACGCCCTGCGGCGCGCCATGGAGAAGAGCGCGGTGGTCCTCGGCGACGCCACCGACGCCGACCTGATCGCCCTCGCCGAGGACGAGCTGGAAGCGGCCGTGCAGATCTTCCACGTGCGCGGCGGACGCGTCCGGGGCCAGCGCGGCTGGGTCACCGACAAGGTCGAGGCGGTGAGCACGGCGGGGCTCGTCGAGCACGCGCTCCAGCAGCTGTACGGCGAGGAGGACGGCGACGCGGTCCCCAAGGAGGTGCTGGTCCCGGCGCTCCCCGAGGACGCCGGTGCCGTCTCCGCCTGGCTCTCCGAGCGCCGCGGGTCCCTGGTCTCCCTGCGCGTCCCGCAGCGCGGCGACAAGAAGGACCTGATGGAGACCGTCGCGCGCAATGCCCAGCAGGCGCTGGTGCTGCACAAGACCAAGCGGGCCAGCGACCTCACCACCCGCTCCCGGGCCCTGGAGGAGATCGCCGAGGCGCTGGACCTGGACTCCGCGCCCCTGCGGATCGAGTGCTTCGACATCTCGCACCTCCAGGGCGATGACGTCGTCGCCTCGATGGTGGTCTTCGAGGACGGGCTGCCCCGCAAGAGCGAGTACCGCCGCTTCCAGATCAAGGGGCGCGCCGGAGACACCCAGCTCTGGCACGGCGAGGGCCAGGACGACGTCCGGTCCATGCACGAGGTCGTCAGCCGCCGCTTCAGGCGCTACCTCGCCGAGAAGGACCGGACGGGGGAGTGGGGTGGCCCGGCCGACGGGGAGGCGCCGTCCGGCGGCGAGGTCCCCGCGGAGGGCTCCGGGGACGACGGGCGGCCCAAGCGCTTCGCGTACCCCCCGCAGCTCGTCGTCGTCGACGGCGGACAGCCGCAGGTGGCCGCGGCCCGCCGCGCCCTCGACGAGCTCGGCATCGACGACGTCGCGGTCTGTGGTCTCGCCAAGCGCCTGGAGGAGGTCTGGCTGCCCGGTGAGGACGATCCGGTGGTGCTGCCCCGTTCCAGTGAGGGGCTCTACCTCCTGCAGCGGGTGCGTGACACGGCTCACGACTTCGCCATCCGCTATCAGCGGTCCAAGCGGACGAAACGCATCCGTACCAGCCCCCTGGACGCCGTCCCCGGCCTCGGTGAGACGCGGAAGCAGACCTTGATCAAGCATTTCGGCTCGGTGAAGCGGCTCCGACAGGCGACAATCGAGCAGATCTGCGAGGTCCCCGGCATGGGCCGGAAGACTGCGGAGGCGGTCGTCACGGCCCTCGCCGAGGCGTCCCCGACCGCTCCCGCCGTGAACACGGCGACAGGAGAGATCATGGAAGACGACGGGGGCGGTACGGCATGACCGCCCACGAGCAGCATGACGAGCACCGCGAGCACCACCGAGAAGACGGAGCAGGACACGTGAGTACGGGCACGAAGGAGACCCCCGGCGACAACGGCGCCGAGGCGGCCATTCCCGAGCTGGTGATCATCTCCGGCATGTCCGGGGCGGGCCGGTCCACCGCGGCGAAGTGCCTGGAGGACCTCGGCTGGTTCGTCGTGGACAACCTGCCGCCCGCGCTGATCCCCACCATGGTGGAGCTCGGCGCCCGTTCCCAGGGCAACGTCGCCCGGATCGCCGTCGTCGTGGACGTCCGCGGCCGGCAGTTCTTCGACAACCTCCGGGAGTCCCTCGCCGACCTGGACGCCAAGCAGGTCACCCGCCGGATCGTTTTCCTGGAGTCGTCCGACGAGGCCCTCGTCCGACGCTTCGAGTCGGTCCGCCGGCCGCACCCGCTCCAGGGCGACGGCCGGATCACCGACGGCATCGCCGCCGAGCGCGACCTGCTGCGCGAGCTGCGCGGCGACGCCGACCTGGTGATCGACACCTCCAGCCTCAACGTCCACGAACTGCGCGCCAAGATGGACGCCCAGTTCGCCGGTGACGAGGAGCCGGAGCTCAGGGCCACCGTCATGTCCTTCGGCTTCAAGTACGGCCTGCCGGTCGACGCCGACCTCGTCGTCGACATGCGCTTCCTGCCGAACCCGCACTGGGTCCCCGAGCTGCGGCCCTTCACCGGGCTCAACGAAGAGGTCTCGAACTACGTCTACAACCAGCCCGGCGCCAAGGAGTTCCTGGACCGCTACACCGAGCTGCTCCAGCTGATCGCCGCGGGGTACCGCCGCGAGGGCAAGCGTTACGTGACCATCGCCGTGGGATGCACCGGCGGCAAGCACCGCTCCGTGGCCACGGCCGAGCGCCTCGCCGCCCGCCTCGCCGCCGAAGGGGTCGAGACCGTCGTCGTGCACCGGGACATGGGGCGCGAGTGAAACCGTACCGTCGGCGTACGTCCACCCTCTCGGTGCGGCGTACGCTCCGCAGGCGCGGCGCCCAGCCCAAGGTGGTCGCGCTCGGTGGCGGCATGGGCCTGTCGGCCTCCCTCGCCGCGCTCCGTCGCATCACCGGCGACCTCACGGCCGTCGTCACCGTCGCGGACGACGGGGGCTCCAGCGGCCGGCTCCGGGAGGAGCTGGGCGTGCTGCCCCCGGGCGACCTGCGGAAGGCGCTCGCCGCGCTCTGCGGCGACGACGACTGGGGACAGACCTGGGCCCGGGTGATCCAGCACCGCTTCCAGTCCAAGGGCGACATGGGCGGTCACGCGGTCGGCAACCTGCTGATCGTCGCCCTCTGGGAGCAGCTCGGTGATCCCGTCCAGGCCCTCGACCTGGTGGGCCGGCTGCTCGGCGCCCACGGCCGGGTGCTCCCCATGTCCGCCGTGCCGCTGGAGCTCCAGGCCCTGGTCAAGGGCCACGACCCGGAGCGCCCGGACGACGTGGACACCGTCCGGGGTCAGGCGACCGTGGCCCTCACCCCCGGCGAAGTGCAGTCCGTGCACCTCGTGCCGCACGACCCGCCTGCCGTGCCCGAGGCGGTCGCGGCCGTCCTCGACGCGGACTGGGTGGTGCTCGGCCCCGGTTCCTGGTTCTCCTCCGTGATCCCGCACCTCTTGGTCCCCGAGCTCCTCGACGCCCTGATCGAGACCAAGGCCCGGAAGGTGCTCTCCCTGAACCTCGCGCCGCAGCCCGGAGAAACCGAGGGCTTCTCCCCGCAGCGTCATTTGGAGGTTTTGGGACGACACGCCCCTAAACTCGCCCTGGACGTGGTGCTGGCCGACGCCGCCGCCGTGCCCGATCGCGAGTCACTCGCCGATGCCGCCAAGCGGCTCGGCGCCGCGGTCGAGCTGGCGCCGGTGGCCAGGCCCGACGGCTCCGCGAAGCACGACCCGGAGCTGTTGGCCGCCGCGTACGACCGTATTTTTCGGATGCATGGAAGGATCGGCCCATGGCGATGACGGCAGCGGTGAAGGACGAGATCTCCCGGCTCCCCGTCACCCGGACCTGCTGCAGGAAGGCAGAGGTCTCGTCGATCCTGCGGTTCGCGGGCGGGCTGCACTTGGTGAGCGGCCGCATCGTGATCGAGGCGGAGCTCGACACGGCGATGGCGGCCCGCCGGCTCAAGCGGGACATCCTGGAGATCTTCGGCCACAGCTCCGAACTGATCGTGATGGCTCCCGGTGGGCTGCGGCGCGGCTCGCGCTTCGTGGTGCGGGTGGTGGCCGGAGGCGACCAGCTGGCCCGCCAGACGGGTCTCGTGGACGGCCGGGGGCGCCCCATCCGCGGGCTGCCCCCGCAGGTGGTCTCCGGGGCCACTTGCGACGCCGAGGCCGCCTGGCGGGGCGCCTTCCTCGCGCACGGCTCGTTGACCGAGCCCGGTCGTTCCTCTTCCCTGGAGGTCACCTGCCCGGGACCGGAAGCCGCCCTCGCCCTGGTCGGAGCCGCCCGCCGGCTCTCCATCGCAGCGAAGGCCCGTGAGGTGCGGGGCGTGGACCGGGTCGTCGTCCGCGACGGCGATGCGATCGGCGCCCTGCTCACCCGGCTCGGCGCGCACGAGTCGGTGCTCGCCTGGGAAGAGCGGAGGATGCGGCGCGAGGTCCGTGCCACCGCCAACCGCCTGGCCAACTTCGACGACGCCAACCTGCGCCGCTCGGCGCGCGCCGCGGTCGCCGCCGGTGCCCGCGTGCAGCGTGCCCTGGAGATCCTCGGCGAGGAGGTGCCCGAGCACCTCGCCGCCGCCGGACGGCTGCGCATGGAGCACAAGCAGGCCTCCTTGGAGGAGCTGGGCGCGCTCGCCGACCCGCCGCTCACCAAGGACGCGGTGGCCGGCCGGATCCGTCGCCTCCTGGCCATGGCCGACAAGCGGGCACAGGACCTGGGCATCCCCGGGACCGAGTCCAACCTGACGGAGGAGCTCGACGACAGCCTTGTCGGCTGATCCTTCCCCCGCCCTGCGGAACTGATAACTCCGTGCTGTCGGTGCCTTCCTGAGGCACCGACAGCTTCTTTCGTGCTCCCTGCGAGGCACCCTTGACAGGCCCATGGGCGCCCAAGAGCCTGGCGTCTGTTCGCCTTCGTGACAGACAACAGCAAGGGGGGCTCATGAGACGCAGAGCGAGATCGATCCTCGCAGCGGCTTCACTGCTGATCGCCGGAGCGGTGGCAACACCCGCCGCCGGCGCGCAGCCGAACGACCGGAACGGTGGCGACGTCCTCTCCGTGTGGCACGCCGAGGTCACCGCGGCGCAGGTCCCGCTGCTCCTCGAGGCCGGCGCGGATGCCCACGAGCTGACCGAACAGGTCCCCGCGAAGGGCTCCGCAACGGTCGAGCTCTTCCTCACCGACCAGCAGGCCGGGCAGTTGCGGGGCCGGGGCGTCGACGTCACCGAGCACCGGATCGACGCCCGTGCCGAGCAGCGGCTCGCCGCGGCCGGGGACGGCGTCTTCCGTCCCTACGGCGGCCCCAACGGGCTCAAGCAGGAGATCCTGGACACGGCCCGGGCCAATCCGGGGCTCACCAAGGTCGTATCGATCGGCAAGACCGTCCGGGGACAGGACATCCTGGCGCTCAAACTGACCAAAAACGCCCGACGCGTCAAGGATGGCTCGAAACCCGCCACGCTGTACGTGTCCAACCAGCACGCCCGTGAGTGGATCACCCCCGAGATGACCCGGCGGCTGATGCACCACTACCTCGACGGCTACGGCAAGGACGAACGGATCACCCGGATCGTCGACTCCACCGAGCTGTGGTTCGTGCTCTCAGCCAATCCGGACGGCTACGACTTCACCCATGCCGATCCCGCCAACCGGCAGTGGCGCAAGAACCTTCGCGACAACAACGGCGACGGACGGATCGGAACGGGCGACGGCGTCGACCTGAACCGCAACTTCGCCTACAAGTGGGGTTACGACAACGAGGGTTCCTCCCCGGACCCGGCCGACGAGACCTTCCGCGGCAAGGGCCCCATGTCGGAGCCCGAGACCCGGGCCCTCGACGCCTTCCAGAAGCGCATCGGCTTCTCGTACGGCATCAACTACCACTCGGCCGCACAGCTCCTGCTGTACGGCGTCGGCTGGCAGGTCGCCACCGACACCCCCGACGACGTGGCCCTCAGGGCCCTCGCCGGTACCCCGCAGAACTCCGCCGTGCCCGGCTACCGTCCGCAGGTCTCCTCCGAGCTCTACATCACCAACGGCGAAGCGGACGGACACGCCGCCAACGTCAACGGCATGCAGATGTTCACCCCGGAGATGTCCACCTGCGCCACCGCTTCCCGGGTCGACCCGAACGACGCCTGGGACCCGGCCGACTGCGCCTCCGTCTTCACCTTCCCGGATGACGAGAAGCTGATCCAGGCCGAGTTCGCCAAGAACGTCCCGTTCGCACTCGCGGTCGCCGAGTCCGCAGCCCACCCGGACCGGCCGGTCTCCCCGGTCGGCACCGAAGCCCCCGACTTCACCCCGAAGACCTTCACCACCTCCTACGCCCGCGGCGAGGAGCAGGAGGTCGCCGTCACCGCCCGCGCCTCGCTGCGCGCCAAGACCCTGAAGTACCGGATCAACGGCGGACGCACCCACAGCGAGCGGCTGGAGGCGTGGAAGGGGGGCGAGACCTTCGGCGGCGAGGACAACCTCTACTTCGACGAGTACCGCGCGGCGGTCGAGGGGGCCCGGCCCGGAGACTCGGTCGAGGTCTGGTTCACCGCCCGCACCCGCGAAGGGCGCGCCACCGCCTCCGCCCCCTTCAGCTACACGGTGGCGGAGCGCCCCCGCGGGGACGTGCTCGTCCTCGCCGACGAGGGCGGCACCGCCGCCGCCCGGCACAGCGCCGCCTACGTGAAGGCGCTCGCCGACAACGGCCGCCGGTCCGCCGTCTGGGACGTCGCCACCCAGGGAGCCCCGGACGCCCTCGGGGTGCTGTCCCACTTCCGCACCGTGGTCTGGTACAACGGCGCCGAGCGCCCCTCCGGTGCCACCCAGCTCGCCGTGCGCGCCTACCTCAACGAGGGCGGCAAGCTGATCAACGCCGGCGAGGAGGCCGGTGGGTCCACCCGCATCGGGCGGGCGGAGTCCAACGACTTCGCCCAGTACTACCTGGGCGCCTACCACCGCGCGGGCCTCAAGGGTCCTTCCTCGTTCGCCGGTGCGGGCGCCTTCGCGGGCATCGGCGCGACCCTCGCCGCCGCTCCCGACAACCCGCTGGACAACGCGGGGGCGTACACCGTCACCTCGGACACGCTGGGGCCGAAGGAGTTCCCCCAGTTCGCGAGCAGTGCCTCCGCGGGGGACTACCCGGGCGTCCGCACCCCCTTCGAGCCCGCCGAGGGCTCGACCTTCGCGGCCGTCGAGCACAGCGACGACACCTGGGCCCGGCTCGTCAGGACCGTGGACCTCACCGGGGTCGCCGCCGCTTCGAAGCCGCGGCTGGACTTCCAGGTCAGCCATGACACCGAGCCAGGCTACGACAACCTCGTCGTCGAGGCCCACACCGTCGGCCAGGACGACTGGACGACCCTGCCCGACGCCAACGGCGGTACCTCCGCCGCGCCGCCGGCCGACTGCGGCGAGGGCTACTACGTCCGCGGCCATCCCTTCCTCGCCCACTACCTCACCGTCGGAAAGGAAGACTGCACCACCACCGGAACCACCGGTTCTTGGAACGCCTTCACCGGCTCCTCCAACGGCTGGCAGCAGGCCTCCGTCGACCTGAGCGCCTGGGCCGGCAAGAAGGTCGAGCTGGCGCTCTCCTACGTCTCCGACCCCGGTACCGGAGGGATGGGGGCCTTCGTCGACGACATCCGGCTCGTCACCGGCACCGCCGTCGAGACGGAGGGCTTCGAGACCTCCCTCGGCGTCTGGTCCGTACCGGGTGCACCGGCCGGCAGCCCCGGCAACGGCTCCGACTGGACGCGCTCCGCGGCGCTCTTCCACTCCGGGGCCGCGGTCACCACCCGTGACACCGTCCTCCTCGGCTACGGCCTGGAGCACGTGCCCGGTGCGAGGGAGCGGGCACGGCTCCTCGGCCGCGCCCTCGGGGTGCTCCGGCGCTGACGGAGAGTAGTCGGGACAAAGGTCCCACGACGGCCCGTACCCGTTGGTAGGTACGGGCCGTCGGCCGTTTTTCCTCACTTTCCGGGCTCGTGCGGATGAGCTCGATGTCACTCCGGGACGTCGGGGGAGGTAGGGTCGTAAGCGGTCGGGGACATCCCAAAAAACAAAAATCTCGCCGGCGTCGATACTCCGGCGTTCCTAACGAGGAGATCGGTTCGTGACGATCCGCGTAGGCATCAACGGCTTTGGCCGCATCGGTCGAAACTACTTCCGCGCGCTCCTTGAGCAGGGTGCTGACATCGAGATCGTGGCTGTCAACGACCTGGGTGACACCGCGACCACGGCACACCTGTTGAAGTACGACACCATCCTGGGCCGCCTCAAGGCCGAGGTGACCCACACCGCCGACACCATCACCGTGGACGGCCACACCATCAAGGTGCTCTCCGAGCGCAACCCGGCCGACATCCCCTGGGGCGAGCTGGGCGTCGACATCGTCATCGAGTCGACCGGCATCTTCACCAAGAAGGCCGACGCCGAGAAGCACATCGCCGGTGGTGCCAAGAAGGTCCTCATCTCGGCTCCGGCCAGCGACGAGGACATCACCATCGTCATGGGCGTCAACCAGGACAAGTACGACGCGGCGCAGCACCACGTCATCTCGAACGCGTCCTGCACCACCAACTGCGTCGCACCGATGGCCAAGGTCCTCGACGAGAACTTCGGCATCGTCAAGGGCCTGATGACCACGGTCCACGCGTACACCAACGACCAGCGCATCCTGGACTTCCCGCACAAGGACCTGCGCCGCGCCCGCGCCGCCGCGGAGAACATCATCCCGACCACGACGGGCGCCGCCAAGGCCACCGCCCTGGTCCTCCCGCAGCTCAAGGGCAAGCTGGACGGCATCGCCATGCGCGTCCCGGTCCCGACCGGCTCCGCCACCGACCTGGTCGTCACCCTCGACCGCGAGGTCACCAAGGACGAGGTCAACGCCGCGTTCAAGAAGGCCGCCGAGGACGGCGACCTCAAGGGCGTCCTGTTCTACACCGAGGACCCGATCGTCTCCTCGGACATCGTCAGCGACCCGGCGTCCTGCACCTTCGACGCCTCCCTGACGATGGTCCAGGAAGGCAACACGGTCAAGATCCTCGGCTGGTACGACAACGAATGGGGCTACTCCAACCGTCTCGTCGACCTCACCGTCTTCGTCGGCGGCCAGCTCTAAGCTTCAGGGCAGGCTTTCGATGTGAGCAGGGCTCGGGCAGCGCAACGTCGCGCTGTGCGAGCCCTGTTTGTGTGCTCCACCGCGTACCAAGGAGTCTGTTAACAGATGAAGACGATCGACGAGCTCCTCCACGAGGGCGTCGAAGGCAAGCGCGTGTTCGTTCGCGCCGACCTCAACGTGCCGCTCGACGGCACCACCATCACCGATGACGGCCGCATCCGTGCCGTCGTCCCCACCGTCAAGGCGCTCGCCGACGCCGGCGCACGCGTGGTGGTCGCCTCGCACCTGGGCCGCCCCAAGGGTGCTCCGGACCCGGCGTTCTCGCTCGCCCCGGCGGCAGTGCGCCTCGGTGAACTGCTCGGCACCGGGGTGGCCTTCGCGGCCGACACGGTCGGCGACTCGGCCAAGGCCACCGTCGCAGGCCTCGCCGACGGTCAGGTGGCCGTGGTCGAGAACCTCCGCTTCAATGCCGGCGAGACCTCCAAGGACGACGCCGAGCGCGCCGCCTTCGCGGACCGGCTGGCGGCCCTCGCCGACCTGTACGTCGGCGACGGCTTCGGTGCCGTGCACCGCAAGCACGCCTCGGTCTTCGACCTCCCGAAGCGCCTTCCGCACGCCGCCGGCTACCTCATCGCCACCGAGGTCGGCGTCCTGAAGAAGCTCACCGAGGACGTCCAGCGGCCGTACGCGGTCGTGCTCGGCGGCGCCAAGGTCTCCGACAAGCTCGGCGTGATCGACCACCTGCTGGAGAAGGCCGACCGCATCCTCATCGGCGGCGGCATGGCGTACACCTTCCTCAAGGCCCAGGGCCACGAGGTCGGCATCTCGCTGCTCCAGGAGGACCAGGTTCCAGCGGTCCTGGAGTACCTGGAGCGGGCCGAGCAGCTCGGCGTGGAGTTCGTGCTCCCCGTCGACGTCCTGGTCGCGCCCGAGTTCCCCGACCTGAAGACCAAGGCTCCGGCGAACCCGACCACGGTCGCCGCGGACGCCATCCCCTCCGACGAGGAGGGCCTGGACATCGGTCCGGAGACCCGTAAGCTCTACGCCTCGAAGCTCGCCGACGCCGGCACCGTCTTCTGGAACGGTCCGATGGGCGTCTTCGAGCACCCCGACTACGCCGAGGGCACCAAGGCCGTTGCCCAGGCGCTCGTCGATTCCCCGGCCTTCACGGTGGTGGGCGGCGGCGACTCCGCCGCGGCCGTCCGCATCCTGGGCTTCGACGAAAAGGCATTCGGCCACATCTCGACCGGCGGCGGCGCCTCCCTCGAATACCTTGAGGGCAAGCAGCTCCCCGGCCTCGTCGCACTGGAGGACTGACCCCCTGATGAGCACCCGCACCCCGCTGATGGCGGGCAACTGGAAGATGAACCTCAACCACCTCGAGGCCATCGCCCACGTCCAGAAGCTCGCCTTCGCCCTGACGGACAAGGACCACGACGCCTGTGAGGTCGCGGTCCTGGTCCCCTTCACCGACCTGAGGTCGGTCCAGACCCTGGTCGACGGTGACAAGCTCAAGATCAAGTACGGCGCCCAGGACGTCTCGGCGCACGACTCCGGTGCCTACACCGGTGAGGTCTCGGGCCCGATGCTCTCCAAGCTGAAGTGCGCCTACGTCGCCGTCGGCCACTCCGAGCGCCGCCAGTACCACGCCGAGACCGACGAGGTCTGCAACGCCAAGGTGAAGGCCGCCTTCAAGCACGGCATCACCCCGATCCTCTGCGTCGGCGAAGGACTGGACGTCCGCAAGGCGGGCAACCAGGTCGAGCACACCCTCGCCCAGATCGACGGCGGGCTGAAGGACGTCCCGGCCGAGCAGGCCGAGTCGATCGTGATCGCGTACGAGCCGGTGTGGGCCATCGGCACCGGCGAGGTCGCCACCCCCGAGGACGCCCAGGAGGTCTGCGGGGCGATCCGCGGGCGCCTCGCGGAGCTGTACTCGCAGGAGCTGGCCGACAAGGTCCGCATCCAGTACGGCGGCTCAGTCAAGTCCGGCAACGTCGCCGCGATCATGGCGCAGCCCGACGTCGACGGCGCCCTGGTGGGCGGCGCGGCGCTCGACGCCGACGAGTTCGTCAAGATCGTGCGCTTCCGCGACCAGTGAGTATGCGGTAGCGGAGTTCCGTCGTACCCTTGCGGGGGTCGGGCAGGTGCCCGGCCCCCGTCCGTATCAGTCCGAGGAAGTTGGTCCAGCCGTGGTTATGGGGTTCTCGATCGCCCTGATCGTCTTCAGCGCACTGCTGATGCTGCTTGTGCTCATGCACAAGGGGAAGGGCGGCGGCCTCTCCGACATGTTCGGTGGCGGCATGCAGTCCTCCGTCGGTGGCTCCTCGGTCGCCGAGCGAAACCTTGACCGGATCACGATCGTGATTGGTCTGCTCTGGTTCGCCTGCATTGTGGTACTCGGCCTGCTGATGAAGTTGGACGGGTAACTCCAATCACTGGACGCGCGTTGGGCCTTACGTAGACTGGGGCATCTTCGAGCACCATCACGCAGGGAGTTACGACCGTGGCAAGTGGCAACGCGATCCGGGGAAGCCGGGTCGGAGCGGGGCCGATGGGGGAGGCCGAGCGGGGCGAGTCGGCACCGCGCCTCCGCATCTCCTTCTGGTGCTCGAACGGGCACGAGACACAGCCGAGCTTCGCCAGCGACGCAGCGGTCCCGGACACCTGGGACTGCCCGCGCTGCGGCTTCCCGGCGGGCCAGGACCGGGACAACCCGCCGGACCCGCCGCGCACGGAGCCGTACAAGACCCACCTCGCCTATGTGCGTGAGCGGCGCAGCGATGCGGACGGCGAGGCGATCCTCGCCGAGGCGCTCGCCAAGCTGCGGGGCGAGATCTGAGCGTGGTGTGACGGTGTGACGAACGGGCCTTGCCCGCGAACTC
>NZ_JBHYMF010000175.1:0-14246 GCF_042742855.1 Streptomyces sp. NPDC058877
GACTGCGATCCGATGGACACCGACACGCCGCAGGAGGCGCCGTCGAAGCCCTTCTTCGAGGAGTCGTAGCCGATCTCGAGGATCTTGTTCCGGACGAGGGTCGGGATGTCCGCCCACGCCTTGGTCGTCACCTCACCGGCGACGTGCACCAGGCCGGTGGTGATCAGCGTCTCGACGGCGACGCGCGAGGTGGGGTCCTCGCGCAGCAGTGCGTCGAGAATGGTGTCGCTGATCTGATCAGCGATCTTGTCGGGGTGACCCTCGGTGACGGATTCCGAGGTGAACAGACGACGGGACACAACGCTCCCTGGGGTTGCAGCGGCTGCTGGCTACTCGTGACGCGGACCGGCAGGGGGCTGCGCCCCGCGACGTTCCACGAACAGTCTATCGGTCACGGTCGGACAATGGACCAGGTGTCTCGCCTGGCGAATGCCGGCGAGCGTACGGAACCGGCCTCCGGCAAGGCAGACCTGCCCGCCCGGATGGGGCGCAAATCACTCGCAGGGCGACGATTCACGCGCCTGGAGGAGCATCGTCGCGCCGGTCGCGCACCCCGGGGCACGGGGAGCGGATACGTCAGGTCACGGGACGCAGCCGCGGCAGGACCAGATCCCAGACCGTCTCGGCGAGCGCTTCCTTGGGCCCGTACGGCACGGGCGTCTCGGTGCCGTCCGAGGCCAGGACGACGGCCTCGTTCTCCTCCGAGCCGAAGGTCTTGCGCTCCCCCACCTCATTGACGACGAGCAGGTCACAGCCCTTCCTGCGGAGCTTGGCACGGCCGTTGGCAAGGACGTCGTCGGTCTCGGCGGCGAAGCCGACGACCACCTGTCCGGGCAGGGCACGGTCGGCCGACAGCTCGGCGAGGACGTCGGGATTGCGGACGAGCTCGACCGTCGGAGCACCCCCGTCGTCCTTCTTCTTGATCTTTCCGGAGGCGTAGACGGCCGGCCGGAAGTCGGCGACGGCGGCGGCCATCACGACCGCGTCGGCGTCGGCGGCTGCCTTGACCACCGCCTCGCGGAGCTGGACGGCGGTGCCGACGTGGACCACGTCGACCCCGGCCGGGTCGGCGATGCCGGTGTTCGCCTCGACCAGGGTGACGCGGGCACCGCGGGCGGCAGCCGCCTTGGCGAGGGCGTAGCCCTGCTTCCCCGAGGATCGGTTGCCGAGGTAGCGAACGGGGTCGAGGGGTTCGCGGGTGCCGCCCGCGCTGACCACGACGTGGCGTCCGGCGAGGTCGGGGACGGCGCTGCCGCGGGTGAGGACCCGCCGGCAGACCTCGAAGATCTCGACCGGGTCGGGGAGCCGGCCCTTGCCGGTGTCGACGCCGGTGAGGCGGCCGACCGCGGGCTCGATGACGACGGCGCCGCGGCGGCGCAGGGTGGCCACGTTCTCCTGGGTCGCCGGGTGCTCCCACATCTCGGTGTGCATGGCCGGGGCGAAGACGACGGGACAGCGGGCGGTGAGCAAGGTGTTGGTGAGCAGGTCGTCGGCGAGGCCGTGGGCGGCCTTGGCAAGCATGTCGGCGGTGGCGGGGGCGACGACGACCAGGTCGGCACCCTGGCCGATCCGCACGTGCGGGACCTCGTGGACGGACTCCCACACCTCGGTCGAGACGGGGTTGCCCGAGAGCGCGGACCAGGTGGCGGCGCCGACGAAGTGGAGCGCGGAATCGGTGGGGACGACGCGCACGTCGTGGCCCGATTCGGTGAGCCGACGGAGCAGCTCGCACGCCTTGTAGGCGGCGATGCCGCCGCTCACGCCCAGAACGACCTTCGGCTTGGCTCCTGCGCCCATTGTTGCTCCCCGCACTCGGATGCGTACGACTCCATGAGACACCACGGGCCCGGCGGATGTTCCGCCGGGCCCGTGGTGACAGATGCGACTCGCGTCGTGCGCTTACTGAACGGGGCCTTCGATGGCCTCGGACGTCAGCAGACCCGCATTGATCTCGCGCAGCGCGATCGAGAGCGGCTTCTCGTGGACGTGGGTGTCGACGAGCGGACCCACGTACTCCAGCAGGCCCTCGCCGAGCTGGGAGTAGTACGCGTTGATCTGACGCGCGCGCTTGGCCGCGTAGATCACGAGGCTGTACTTCGAGTCCGTGGCCTCGAGCAGCTCGTCGATCGGCGGGTTGATGATGCCCTCGGGCGCGGTGATGGAAGAGGACACGCTCTACCTTCCGAAGATGGAAAAAAGATCAGACAACGTGCATCAACGTTAGCAGCTCGCGTGCGACGTCCTCGACGGAGGTGTTGACGAGGGTGGTGTCGAACTCCGACTCCGCCGCCAACTCGACCTTCGCGGCGTCCAGCCGACGCTCGATGACCTCGGGCGACTCGGTGCCGCGACCGGTGAGCCGGCGGACCAGTTCCTCCCAGCTCGGCGGGGCCAGGAAGACCAGCTGGGACTCCGGCATGGAGTCCTTGACCTGTCGGGCGCCCTGGAGGTCGATCTCCAGGAGCACGGGTTCTCCCGCATCCAAGCGCTCAAGGACCGCGCCCCGCGGAGTGCCGTAGCGGTTGCCCGCGAACTCGGCCCACTCGAGGAGTTCACCGTTGGCGATCAGCTTGTCGAACTCGTCGTCCGTGACGAAGAAGTAGTGGACGCCGTGCTTCTCGCCGGGGCGGGGCTTCCGGGTCGTCGCCGACACCGAGAGCCAGACCTCGGGGTGGACCTTGCGCATATGAGCGACGACCGTGCTCTTGCCGACCCCTGAGGGGCCGGAGAGCACGGTCAGTCGCGGACGTGCCTCTGCTGCCATGCAGCGATTATTCCAGCTCTCCCGGCATGCCCGGGACGCGTGTCCCGGATCAGGCTCCGGTGCTGCCGAACTCGCGCTCCAGCGAAGCGATCTGGTTGGAACCGAGGCCACGGACCCGACGGCTCTCGGAAATGCCGAGCCGCTCCATGATCTGCTTGGCGCGGACCTTGCCGACGCCGGGCAGCGACTCGAGCAGGGCGGAGACCTTCATCTTGCCGATGACGTCGTTCTCCTGACCACTCTTGATGACCTCGTGGAGGGAGGCGCCGGAGTGCTTGAGTCGATTCTTGACCTCGGCCCGCTCCCGGCGAGCCGCGGCGGCCTTTTCAAGCGCGGCTGCGCGCTGTTCAGGGGTAAGGGGCGGAAGAGCCACGCCTACGTCACCTCGGATGTCGATCTGTCGGATACGGACCGGTGGGGAACCTCAGTCGCCCCTCACCAGCGGAGCACGGTTCAGCGGAGTGGCCGTTGAACGCCTGCCCTGCCCCGGAGACTAGCGGCCAAGGCCGCTCCAGTCAGCGAGAACAGCAGAAAAGTCCTGGTCAGGATCGACCGACCAGGACTTTTCAGGCAAAACGACCCGGTTTTGAGCCAAGTTTTCGTCAAGGAGTGAGACGGCTCACCATCGGGGCCCCGTCCGCTCCGACCTGCGGATTGTCCGGGCGGGCGATCAGCCGGCGACGGCGGCCCGGATCTCGTCCGCGTAGCGGAGTGCCGAGTCCCGCAGCGCGACCGCGTCCGGCCCGTTCCGCAGGACCCCGCGGCTGACGTTCGGGACGACGTTGCCGACGGCCGCGCCGAAGACCGCCGGCAGGTCCGCGGCGGTGGCCCCCTGGGCACCGATGCCGGGAGCCAGGAGCGGACCGTTGATGTCCAGGTCGAAGGAGGACAGGTCGCCGAGGGTGGCGCCGACGACCGCGCCGAAGGAGCCCATCGGGAACTCCCCCGCGTTCTCCTCGGCGAGGTGGGCCAGCATCGTCGCGCCGATCGTCCGACCGTCCTCGCGGACCGCCCGCTGGACCTCCGCGCCCTCCGGGTTGGAGGTGAGCGCCAGGACGAAGAGGCCGGCGCCGGATTCCCTGGCCAGGTCGACCGCCGGCTTCAGCGAGCCGTAGCCGAGGTACGGGGAGACCGTCAGCGCGTCGGAGAAGAGCGGGGAGTCCTTGCGCAGGAAGGTCTCGGCGTACGCGGCCATGGTGGAGCCGATGTCGCCGCGCTTGGCGTCCATGACGACCAGGCCGCCCGCCGTCCGCAGCTCGGCGACGGCACGCTCCAGGACGGCGATGCCGCGCGAGCCGAAGCGCTCGAAGAAGGCGGACTGGGGCTTGAAGACGGCCACGGTCTCGGCGAGCGCCTCGACGACGGTGAAGGTGAAGCGCTCCAGACCGCCGATGTCGTCGGTCAGGCCCCAGGAGTCGAGCAGGGCCGCGTGCGGGTCGATGCCGACGCAGAGCGGGCCGCGCTCGTCCATGGCGGAGCGCAGACGGGCACCGAAGCTCGGGGACCGCCCGGAGGGCGTCGACGAGGGGCGGGGGTCGGACGGTGACGGGAGGGCGGTCACTGGACGGCCTTTCGGTTGTCGGCGCCGACGGCCTCGGCGAGGGTGGCGTACGGGGAGGCCGCGAGCCGTGCGGCGAGGCCCTTGTGGATCGCGCGGGCGTAGAACGGGCCCTCGTAGATGAAGGCGCTGTAGCCCTGGATCAGGGTGGCGCCGGCGAGGATGCGCTGCCAGGCGTCCTCGGCGTTCTCGACGCCGCCGACGCCCACCAGGACCAGGCGGTCCCCCACGCGTGCGTGGAGTCGGCGCAGGACGGCGAGGGAGCGTTCCTTGACGGGTGCGCCGGACAGGCCACCGGTCTCCTTGACCAGTGCGGGATCGGACTTCAGCCCGAGGCCCTCGCGCGCGATGGTGGTGTTGGTGGCGATGATTCCGTCGAGGCCGAGCTCCAGGGCGAGGTCGGCGACCGCGTCGACGTCCTCGTCGGCCAGGTCTGGGGCGATCTTGACCAGCAACGGGACGCGGCGGTCGGTGACCGTCCGGTCGGCCGCCTCGCGGACCGCGGTGAGGAGGGGACGCAGCGACTCGGTGGCCTGGAGGTTGCGCAGTCCGGGGGTGTTCGGAGAGGAGACGTTGACGACGAGGTAGTCGGCGTGGGCGGCGAGGCGCTCGGTGGACTTCACGTAGTCGGCGGCGGCCTCGGACTCGGGAACGAGCTTGGTCTTGCCGATGTTCACGCCGACGACGGTCCTGAAGACCGGCGTACGGGCGGCGAGGCGCTCGGCGACGGCGGCGGAGCCCTCGTTGTTGAAGCCCATGCGGTTGATCAGGGCGCGGTCCGGGACGAGCCGGAAGAGGCGCTTCTTGGGGTTGCCCGGCTGGGCCTCGCCGGTGACCGTGCCGATCTCGACATGGTCGAAGCCGAGCATCGACATGCCGTCGATGGCGACGGCGTTCTTGTCGAAGCCGGCGGCGAGCCCGAAGGGGCCGTGCATGCGCAGGCCGAGCGCCTCGGTGCGCAGCTCGGTGTGACGGGGGGCGAGGACGGCGGCGACGAAGGTGCGGAGCACCGGGATGCGGGCGGCGATGCGGATCCAGCGGAAGGCCAGGTAGTGGGCCTCCTCGGGGTCCATGCGCTTGAAGACGAGGTCGAAGAAGAACTTGTACATGGTTCTCGGGTCCAGGTGTGCTCATGACGAGGGGGACACCGCAGGTGCTCGGTGTCCCCCTCGTCGTTCGGGCTGTTAGTCGCGGGCCGCGGTCAGGTGCTCCGCGTGTTCCTGGAGCGACCGGACGCCGACGTCGCCGTGGTTGAGCGCGTCGATGCCCTGGACGGCCGCGGCGAGCGCCTGGACCGTGGTGAGGCAGGGGACGCTGCGCGCCACCGCGGCCGTACGGATCTCGTAGCCGTCGAGACGGCCGCCGGTGCCGTACGGGGTGTTGACGATCAGGTCGACCTGGCCCTCGTGGATGAGCTGGACGATGGTCTTCTCGCCGTTCGGGCCCTCGCCCTCGCTGAGCTTGCGGACGACCGTGGCGTTGATGCCGTTGCGCTTGAGCACCTCGGCGGTGCCGGAGGTGGCGAGCAGTTCGAAGCCGTGCGCGACGAGCTCGCGGGCCGGGAAGATCATCGAGCGCTTGTCACGGTTGGCCACCGAGATGAACGCGCGGCCCTTGGTGGGCAGCGGGCCGTAGGCACCGGCCTGCGACTTGGCGTAGGCCGTGCCGAAGACCGCGTCGATGCCCATGACCTCGCCGGTGGAGCGCATCTCCGGTCCGAGGACGGTGTCGACGCCGCGGCCGTGCACGTCGCGGAAGCGCGACCACGGCATCACGGCCTCCTTGACGGAGATCGGCGCGTCGAGCGGCAGGGTGCCGCCGTCGCCGCTCTTCGGCAACAGGCCTTCGGCGCGCAGCTCGGCGATGGTGGCGCCGAGCGAGATGCGGGCGGCGGCCTTCGCCAGCGGCACCGCGGTCGCCTTCGAGGTGAAGGGGACGGTCCGGGAGGCGCGCGGGTTGGCCTCCAGGACGTAGAGGATGTCACCGGCCATGGCGAACTGGATGTTGATCAGTCCGCGGACGCCGACGCCCTTGGCGATGGCCTCGGTGGAGGCGCGCAGGCGCTTGATGTCGAAGCCGCCCAGGGTGATCGGGGGGAGCGCACAGGCCGAGTCGCCGGAGTGGATGCCGGCCTCCTCGATGTGCTCCATGACCCCGCCGAGGTAGAGCTCCTCGCCGTCGTAGAGGGCGTCGACGTCGATCTCGATGGCGTCGTCGAGGAAGCGGTCGACCAGGACCGGCCGGGTGGGGCTGATCTCGGTGGACTCGGCGATGTACGACTCCAGGCGGGCCTCGTCGTACACGATCTCCATGCCACGGCCACCGAGCACGTACGAGGGGCGCACGAGGACGGGGTAGCCGATCTCGTCGGCGATGGCCTTGGCACCGGCGAAGGTGGTCGCGGTGCCGTGCTTGGGGGCGGGCAGGCCCGCTTCGGCGAGGACGCGGCCGAAGGCACCGCGGTCCTCGGCGGCGTGGATGGCCTCCGGGGAGGTGCCGACGATCGGCACGCCGTTGTCCTTGAGTGCCTGGGACAGGCCCAGCGGGGTCTGTCCGCCGAGCTGGACGACGACACCGGCGACGGGGCCGGCCAGGCTCTCGGCGTGGACGATCTCCAGGACGTCCTCCAGGGTGAGCGGCTCGAAGTAGAGCCGGTCGGAGGTGTCGTAGTCGGTGGAGACGGTCTCCGGGTTGCAGTTGACCATCACGGTCTCGTAGCCCGCGTCGCTGAGCGCGAAGGAGGCGTGGACGCAGGAGTAGTCGAACTCGATGCCCTGACCGATGCGGTTCGGGCCGGAGCCCAGGATGATCACCGCGGGCCTCTCGCGCGGGGCGACCTCGCTCTCCTCGTCGTACGAGGAGTAGAAGTACGGGGTCTTGGCGGCGAACTCGGCGGCACAGGTGTCGACGGTCTTGTAGACCGGGCGGACGCCGAGGGCGTGCCGGACCTCGCGGACGACGTCCTCGCGCAGGCCGCGGATCTCGGCGATCTGGGCGTCGGAGAAGCCGTGCCGCTTGGCCTCGGTGAGCAGCTCGGGGTGGAGCTTCTCGGCGGCGGCCAGCTCGTCGGCGATCTCCTTGATCAGGAAGAGCTGGTCGACGAACCACGGGTCGATCTTCGTGGCGTCGAAGACCTCCTGCGGGGTGGCGCCGGCACGGATGGCCTGCATGACGGTGTTGATGCGACCGTCGGTGGGGCGGACCGATGCGCGCAGCAGTTCGGTCTTGTCGCCGGGCTCACCGGTGAAGCCGAACTGGGAGCCCTTCTTCTCCAGGGAGCGCAGGGCCTTCTGGAGCGCCTCGGTGAAGTTGCGGCCGATGGCCATGGCTTCGCCGACGGACTTCATGGTGGTGGTGAGGGTGGAGTCGGCCTGCGGGAACTTCTCGAAGGCGAAGCGCGGGGCCTTGACGACGACGTAGTCGAGGGTGGGCTCGAAGGACGCCGGAGTCTTCTCCGTGATGTCGTTCGGGATCTCGTCCAGCGTGTAGCCGACGGCGAGCCGGGCGGCGATCTTGGCGATCGGGAAGCCGGTCGCCTTGGAGGCGAGCGCGGAGGAGCGGGAGACGCGCGGGTTCATCTCGATGACGATGATCCGGCCGTCGTCGGGGTTGACCGCGAACTGGATGTTGCAACCGCCGGTGTCGACGCCGACCTCGCGGATGATCGCGATGCCGATGTCGCGGAGCCGCTGGTACTCGCGGTCGGTGAGCGTCATCGCCGGGGCGACGGTGATGGAGTCGCCGGTGTGGACGCCCATCGGGTCGAAGTTCTCGATGGAGCAGACGACCACGACGTTGTCGTGCTTGTCGCGCATGAGCTCCAGCTCGTACTCCTTCCAGCCGAGGATGGACTCCTCCAGGAGCACCTCGGTGGTCGGGGAGAGCGTGAGGCCCTGTCCGGCGATGCGGCGCAGCTCGTCCTCGTCGTGGGCGAAGCCGGAGCCGGCGCCGCCCATGGTGAAGGAGGGGCGGACGACGACGGGGTAGCCGCCGAGCTCCTCGACGCCCTTGAGCACGTCGTCCATGGAGTGGCAGATGACGGAGCGGGCGGACTCGCCGTATCCGATCTTGGCCTTGACGGCCTCGACGACGCCCTTGAAGAGGTCGCGGTCCTCCCCCTTGTGGATGGCCTCGACGTTGGCGCCGATGAGCTCCACGCCGTACTTCTCCAGCACGCCCTGCTCGTGCATCGAGATCGCGGTGTTGAGGGCGGTCTGGCCGCCGAGGGTGGGCAGGAGGGCGTCGGGGCGCTCCTTGGCGATGATCTTCTCGACGAACTCGGGGGTGATCGGCTCGACGTACGTGGCGTCGGCGATCTCCGGGTCGGTCATGATCGTGGCCGGGTTGGAGTTGACCAGGATGACCCGCAGGCCCTCGGACTTGAGGACCCGGCACGCCTGGGTTCCGGAGTAGTCGAACTCGGCGGCCTGGCCGATGACGATCGGGCCGGAGCCGATGACCAGGACGGACTGGATATCGGTGCGCTTAGGCACGCTCGGCCTCCATCAGGGATACGAAGCGGTCGAAGAGGTACGCGGCGTCGTGCGGGCCGGCAGCCGCCTCGGGGTGGTACTGGACGGAGAAGGCCGGCTGGTCGAGCAGCTGGAGGCCTTCCACGACGTTGTCGTTCAGGCAGACGTGGGAGACCTCGGCACGCCCGTAGGGGGTGTCGGAGACCTTGTCGAGGGGCGCGTCGACGGCGAAGCCGTGATTGTGCGCGGTGACCTCGACCTTTCCGGTGGTGCGGTCCTGCACCGGCTGGTTGATGCCCCGGTGGCCGTACTTCAGCTTGTAGGTGCCGAATCCGAGGGCGCGGCCGAGGATCTGGTTGCCGAAGCAGATCCCGAAGAGGGGGGTCTTGCGTTCGAGGACGGCCCGCATGACGGCGACGGGGCCGTCCGCGGTGGCCGGGTCGCCGGGGCCGTTGGAGAAGAAGACTCCGTCGGGGTCGACGGCGTAGATGTCCTCGGCGGTGGCGGTGGCGGGGAGGACGTGGACCTCGATGCCGCGCTCGGCCATCCGGTGCGGGGTCATTCCCTTGATGCCGAGGTCGACGGCGGCGACGGTGAACTTCTTCTCGCCGATCGCGGGGACGACGTAGGTCTCCTTGGTGGCGACCTCGGCGGAGAGGTCGGCGCCCTTCATCTGGGGCTGCGCCTGGACCTTGGCCAGCAGGGCGGCGTCGGCGGCGGCGCCCGTGCCGGAGGGGCCCAGCAGGGCGGGGCCGGAGAAGATGCCGACGCGCATGGCACCGCGCTCGCGCAGGTGGCGGGTGAGGGCGCGGGTGTCGATGCCGGAGATGCCGACGACGCCCTGGCGCTGCAGCTCCTCGTCCAGCGAGCGCTGCGCGCGCCAGTTGGAGGAGACGCGGGCGGGGTCGCGGACCACGTAGCCGGAGACCCAGATGCGACCGGACTCGGGGTCCTCGTCGTTGACGCCGGTGTTGCCGACGTGCGGGGCCGTCATGACCACGACCTGGCGGTGGTACGACGGGTCGGTGAGGGTCTCCTGGTAGCCGGTCATGCCGGTGGAGAAGACGGCCTCGCCGAAGGTCTCCCCCACGGCCCCGTAGGCACGGCCGCGGAAGGCGCGGCCGTCCTCCAGGACGAGTACGGCGGGAACCTGTGCGGCTCCCCTGGTGGAGGTCGTCATCGTGCGATGCCTTCCGTCGTGGTGGTTACGGGGTTCATGGAGTTGATGGCCTCGACCCAGGCGGTGTGCTCGGCCGCGCGGTCGGACCGGAAGCCGGAGTCGATCGGCTTGCCGCCGTGCTCCCAGGTGATGACCAGGAGCCCGCCCTCGGCGAGGACCTTGCCGGCGATGCCCTTGTCGAGGCGGGCCTCGCGCAGGGCGGCGGCCGGCACGAAGAAGTCGTTCGCCCCGGGGCGCACGACCTCGATCCCGGCGTCGGTGAGCCTGAGCTCGACGCGACTGCGGGTGCCGAGTCCGTGGGCCACGATCCGGTCGAGCCACTGTCCCGCGGTCGTGGACCCGTGGTAGCGCCCGCTGAGAGTCAGTGTGGCCTCACCGGTCGACTCCGGCGCGGTGGGCAGCTCGGGCAGGTCCGACTGGAGGCTGCCGCGCCACTTCCATCCCTGGCGCATGAGCCAGTACACGAAGGCGACGAAGAGCAGCAGTCCGGCGACCCAGCCGAGCCGTCCGGCCCAGTCGGTCACCTCCGCCGACTTCTGTTCGACAGCCTCTGCGGCGATTGCGATGAGTGGTGTCACGCCAGCTTCCCGTCCACGACCGTTGCCCGGCCCCGCAGGAAGGTGTGGGTGACGCGTCCCGGCAGCTCGCGGCCCTCGTAGGGGGTGTTGCGGCTGCGGGAGGCGAAGTCCGCGGGGTCCACGACACCACGGTAAGCCGGATCGACCAGCGTCAGGTTGGCGGGCTCACCAGCCGAGACGGGACGCCCGTGCCCCTTGGCCTGCCCGATCCTGGCGGGCGCGAAGGACATCCGGTCGGCGACGCCGGCCCAGTCGAGCAGGCCGGTCTCGACCATCGTCCGCTGGACGACGGAGAGGGCTGTCTCCAGGCCGACCATGCCCATGGCGGCGGCGGCCCACTCGCAGTCCTTGTCCTCGTGCGGGTGCGGGGCGTGGTCGGTGGCGACGATGTCGATCGTGCCGTCGGCGAGGGCCTCGCGCAGCGCCATCACGTCCCGCTCGGTGCGCAGCGGCGGGTTGACCTTGTAGACCGGGTTGTACGTGCGGACCAGCTCGTCCGTGAGGAGGAGGTGGTGCGGGGTGACCTCGGCGGTGACGTCGATGCCGCGGGACTTGGCCCAGCGGACGATCTCGACGGAGCCGGCGGTGGAGAGGTGACAGATGTGGACGCGGGAGCCGACGTGCTCGGCGAGGAGGACGTCGCGGGCGATGATCGACTCCTCGGCGACGGCCGGCCAGCCGCCGAGGCCGAGCTCGGCGGAGACGATGCCCTCGTTCATCTGCGCGCCCTCGGTGAGGCGCGGCTCCTGGGCGTGCTGGGCGACGACGCCGCCGAAGGCCTTCACGTACTCCAGGGCGCGGCGCATGATGACGGCGTCGTCGACGCACTTGCCGTCGTCGGAGAAGACCGTGACGCCGGCGGCGGAGTCGTGCATGGCGCCGAGCTCGGCGAGCTTCTTGCCCTCCAGGCCGACGGTGACGGCGCCGATCGGCTGGACGTCGCAGTAGCCGTGCTCCTGTCCGAGCCGGTAGACCTGCTCGACCACGCCGGCCGTGTCGGCGACCGGATGGGTGTTGGCCATGGCGAACACGGCGGTGTAGCCACCGGAGGCGGCGGCCCGGGTGCCGGTGAGGACGGTCTCGGAGTCCTCTCGGCCGGGCTCCCGCAGGTGGGTGTGGAGGTCGACCAGGCCGGGCAGCAGGATCTGGCCCTCGGCCTCGATCACGGTCGCGCCCTCGGCCGACAGGTCGGAGCCGATCTCGGCGATGGTCTCTCCGTCGACCAGGACGTCCTGGACGTCGCCGCCGAGGACCTGCGCACCGCGGATCAGGATCTTGCTCATGATTACTTGTTCTCCTCGGTGCGGATGGCGCTGGGGGCGGGGGCGGCGGAGTCGTTGCCGCCGAGCAGCAGGTAGAGGACGGCCATGCGGATGGAGACGCCGTTGGCGACCTGCTCGATGACCGTGCAGCGGTCGGAGTCGGCGACCTCTGCGGTGATCTCCATGCCGCGGACCATGGGGCCGGGGTGCATGACGATGGCGTGCTCGGGCATCTTGGCCATCCGGTGGCCGTCCAGCCCGTACCGGCGCGAGTACTCGCGCTCGGTGGGGAAGAAGGCGGCGTTCATCCGTTCGCGCTGCACACGCAGCATCATCACCGCGTCGGACTTCGGCAGCACGCCGTCGAGGTCGTACGAGACCTCGCAGGGCCAGGTCTCGACGCCGACGGGGACCAGGGTGGGCGGGGCCACCAGGGTGACCTCGGCCCCGAGGGTGTGCAGCAGGTCGACGTTGGAACGGGCGACGCGGCTGTGCAGGACGTCGCCGACGATCGTGATGCGGCGGCCGGCCAGGTCCTTGCCGAGGCCGGCGTCGCGGCCGACCAGGCGGCGGCGCATGGTGAAGGCGTCGAGGAGGGCCTGGGTGGGGTGCTGGTGGGTGCCGTCGCCGGCATTGATGACGGGGGCGTCGATCCAGCCGGAGGTGGCGAGGCGGTAGGGAGCGCCGGAGGCGCTGTGCCGGATGACGACCGCGTCGACGCCCATGGCCTCCAGGGTCTGCGCGGTGTCCTTCAGGGACTCTCCCTTGGAAACGCTGGAGCCCTTGGCCGCGAAGTTGATCACGTCGGCGGAGAGGCGCTTCTCGGCGGCCTCGAAGGAGATCCGGGTCCGGGTGGAGTCCTCGAAGAAGAGGTTGCAGACGGTCCTGCCCCGCAGGGTCGGGAGCTTCTTGATGGGCCGGTCGGCCACCCGGGCCATCTCCTCGGCGGTGTCGAGGATCAGGACGGCGTCGTCGCGGGTGAGGTCGGCGGCCGAGATGAGGTGACGCATCATCGGTGTTTCTCTCCGTGGTGGGGAGGTGAAAGGGCATGCCGGGGCACAGGGGTGTGCTCCGGGCCCGGGCGGGAAGCCGGTCCGGTTAGGCCGTGGGCTTGGAACCGAGCAGGACGGTGTCGCGACCGTCTTCCTCGGCGAGCTGGACCTTGACCGTCTCCCGCAACGACGTGGGGAGGTTCTTGCCGACGTAGTCGGCGCGGATCGGCAGCTCGCGGTGGCCCCGGTCGACGAGGACGGCGAGCTGGACGGCGCGCGGGCGGCCGATGTCGTTGAGGGCGTCGAGGGCGGCGCGAATGGTGCGGCCGGAGAAGAGCACGTCATCGACGAGGACGACGAGACGGCCGTCGATGCCGTCACCGGGGATCTCGGTGCGGCCGATGGCGCGGGCGGGCTTCATCCGCAGGTCGTCCCGGTACATGGTGATGTCGAGGGAACCGACCGGGATCTTGGCGCCGGTGATCGATTCGAGCTTCTCGGCGAGCCGGCGGGCGAGGAAGACGCCCCGGGTGGGAATGCCGAGCAGGACCACGTCGTCGGCGCCCTTGGCGCGCTCGACGATCTCGTGGGCGATGCGGGTCAAGACCCTTGCGATGTCGGAGGCCTCTAGCACGGGCCGGGCGTCATCGCCGTACTGCTGCTGGGTGTCCATGGGAAACGGACCTCCTTCTCCGCCTCACGGGACGGTTCTTAAAGGACGTCGGATTTGCGCCGTTCACTTTACCAGGGGCGGACGGGCGTGTCCCACGCTCCCCTCCTCCCTCTCCGGGCGCCGTCCCCCGAGAGGAGGCGGTACGGACCTTTCGGCTTGACGGGTAGGTGTAACGCTGCGTAACCTCACAGTGAGTTACCAGCCGCGCGGCGCAGCCGCATGTCGTCACAGCGTCCGGGAGCGTTATGTCCAGCGAATACGCAAAGCAGCTCGGGGCCAAACTCCGTGCCATCCGCACCCAGCAGGGTCTGTCCCTCCACGGGGTGGAGGAGAAGTCCCAGGGCCGCTGGAAGGCGGTCGTGGTCGGCTCCTACGAGCGCGGGGACCGCGCGGTGACCGTGCAGCGCCTTGCCGAGCTGGCCGACTTCTACGGGGTGCCGGTGCAGGAGCTCCTGCCGGGCACGACCCCGGGCGGGGCCGCCGAGCCCCCGCCGAAGCTGGTCCTGGACCTGGAGCGACTGGCCCACGTGCCGCAGGAGAAGGCCGGCCCGCTCCAGCGCTACGCGGCGACGATCCAGTCCCAGCGCGGCGACTACAACGGCAAGGTGCTGTCGATCCGGCAGGACGACCTGCGCACCCTCGCCGTGATCTACGACCAGTCCCCCTCGGTCCTCACCGAGCAGCTGATCAGCTGGGGCGTGCTGGACGCGGACGCGCGCCGCGCGGTCGCCCACGAGGAGAACTGAGCCCCTCACGAGGTCCTAGCA
>NZ_JBHYMF010000176.1:0-14238 GCF_042742855.1 Streptomyces sp. NPDC058877
GCGTCATGCGACGGCCCGCCTCACCGGCACCGAGGACATTACGGGCGAACCGCCGCGACGATCACACCCGGAAGGCGGCTGAAGGATCGAGGTTGGCGCTGGACCATGAGCTGCGTGGGACGCAGCCGGCGGCGCCGCAAGAAGAGACCGAGCTTTCCTTCTCCGCATGGTCCGTCGGATGCGGTTCCTTTGACGGGAAGTCCTGAGGTGGGAGAACTCTGGTCGGGCCGCCGCGGGCATCGGCAGTCACGGATGCCGATGCGACTCCCCGGTACCCTGTTTGCTCGGTTGCGCAGACCAACCGCCGACCGGGAGGACAGAGGTTCCCGGGCCGGCGCGACTCAGTACGACGAAACAGGGGGATGACGTGCGCAGGTGGGGAAGAATCTCGGCGGCACTGGCCTTCACCGTGGGTGGAGTGATGACGACCGGGGCGGCTGCTTCGGCGAGCACGGCGGGGCAGGCCGACCATGGATGCGCGAGCGGGTGGGTGTGCATTTACCGGGGATGGGAGGAGTGGGCAGCCAGCACCCCGGAGCACACGTACTACCGCTACGGCACGTACAAGTTCTACAACGAGTTCGACATTCACATGGCGTTCAACAACCAGACCGGTGGCGCCAAGGCGTACCTGTGCCGGAACTCCAACGGCACCAACTGCGACCAGCTGCTGATCGCCGATGGCGTCTACTCCGTGAACTTGACCCCGTACAACTCGATCAAGCTCACTCCGTAGCCCGGGCCGCGAGGCCGGAGCCTCAACTCCCGCCCTCATCCGAGGAGCAGCAGCCGGAAGCCGACCGGCGCATCGTCAGCCCGTGGCTCCATACCGCCTGGCGATGCGCCCTCGCGCCGATGGTCTGGGCATGAACTGAACAAATGATCACCCGTGGGCTCAGGAGCCTCGATGCTTGCTGGCAGAGGGGCACCGTCACGGGGCCTGGCGTCTCCCACTGAGTGGTGTGCATCGTGAAGTGGGATGCGGTTCAGCGGCTGATCCAGCAGGGGGTGGACAGGACTGTCGCGCTGCTCGTTGATCTGGTCGTCGCGTCACTCAGGTTCGGTCACAGCAGGGTGGACCAGTAGCTCCAGAATCGGGTGCCGATCAGCATCAGGACGGCCAGGCACCACGTGAGCGGCACGGCCCAGGGGAACTCGCGCAGGAACCCGGCCACGGCCCGGGGTGCGGGAAGGACACCGCGTGTGACGTTGTGCGCGGTGACGCAGCAGACCTGGACGATGGCCACTGCCCAGGTCAGGCAGCACCACAGGCACAGGGTGCCGATCACGTAGAGCGCCTGGGTCATGAGCCACATGCAGAAGCCGGCGGCGAGCAGCGTGGCGAGGTTGATCCCGAGCCAGAACCATCCCCGCATCCTCGCGCCGGCCAAGGCGGCACAGCCGACGACGGCGAGGGCCGGGTAGAGCAGGAGCCCGAGCAGGGGGTTGGGGAAGCCGAACACGGCTGCCTGCCCGCTGCTCATCACGCTCGTGCAGGACAGGATCGGGCTGAGGTTGCACGAGGGGGCGAAGTGCGGGTCCTGCAGCAGGCGGAACTTGTCCAGGGTGATCGTGAACGAGGCCACCGTGCCAAGCGCGCTGGTGACGATGAGCAGCCAGGCGAGCCCGGGGCCGGCGGTCCCGGTGCGCCGGTTCACCCGGCACATGCTGGACTTGATCTGCCTGATCTCCGAGGATGTGGGGTACCACGGCAACTGGGCCGTGGCCGTCGGCGCCAACCGGCTCCGCGGCCGACGCCGCTGGAGCCAGCCGGCCATCTTCGCCAGCAACCACCAGTACAGCGCCGACACGTACGAGGAGAGCACCGGCGCCACGCTGGCCGAGCTGCGCGATGCGCCGGGCACGGTGACGCGAAGGCTCCTCGGTCCCCTGCTCCGCTCACTGGACTCCGAAGAGACGTTCGCCAAGGCCCTGACCGACGAGGAATGATCCTCGCCCCCGGGGCGTTCCCGAGGCGGAATGGCGGTCCGCTGCTCGGCTCGTTGAATCGGCTGTGCCGACGGAGAGACCCACTGCCGGGCCCCGCTGCTGATGTACGCGATCCCGAGCCCTTCGGCGAGCCCGGGGCGAGTGGGGCGGGGGAGTGGTTCAAAAGCCGCTTCCCTCCCTTCTCCACCCACTACGTCAGGGAGGTCAAGCCGCGCCGGAACGCCGCCTCCGCCTTGTTCCCTGGCTTCTTCGAGCCCTGAGGGCGGCGGCCAGCGCCGAAGTGAGCTCCGCATGGGCGGCGGCCGTCACCGGGTGGGCCGCGCCCCGCACGCCCAGTGCCTCTAGGCGGTCGCGTTGCTGTGGCGGAGCAGCATGTCGGCCATCACGTGGCCGCTTCCGGCCTCCCGGGTAGGATCCGGCCGGTCGAGCCGCAGCGAGTCAGAGAGGAGTGGAAAGATGAGTTTGTCCGGATTGCTTGGTCCGCTATTGCTCCTTGCTTCGGCAATGGCCGGCGCTCGTGCGGCCACGGCCTTCGACGGTACTCACCTTTGTCGAGCGCGATCTCGGCCTGTGAGGGTGGGGCTGCAGCTGGCCTTCGTGGTGAGCACGACGGTCCCACTCGGCGGGATGGTCATCGTTGCCTTCGGACCGCTGCTTCTCCTCCTGACCGCGCTCCCCTGGTTCCTGGCAGCGCTGACTGTGGGGATATCGATGGCATGCTGCAGGAGGTTGGCTCACCGGGCGCGATGAGGCGTGCGCGACTCCAGGGTCTCGCACGATCCAGCTCAACGGCCGGGCGGCTACGGTTTCACGCCCAGTCGCCGTGTCAATCCCCTCGGATTATGGAGATCTTTTAAGCGGCCAGCTCCAAGCCGGAGTCGGCTCGATGGTCGTGTTCGTAGCCGATCGGACTCTGATACCCACACACGCTGTGTAGTCGGTGGGTGTTGTAGAAGCCGGTGATCCAGGTTGCGATCTGCATCCGGGCCTCGGTGCGTGTGGCGAAGGTACGCCGGTGGGCGTACTCGACCTTGAGCACGCTGTTGAATGCCTCGCTGACGGCGTTTACGAAGAGGTGTACGGGCCTTGGCCACCAGACACGCGATCAGTGCCACCGGCCTGTCCATGGTGTAGTCAACGTCCCTGCGTGGTTGGCTGCGGCTCCTCCAGGACCTGCTGCTCACCCGGACGGGCTGGGCCCGATCTCGGCCCGCGCCGGAATGAGGTGTGCGGGACAGACCTCGGTCCCCGTGTGACGGCGGGACGCAGTACGGCCGGGGCCGCCCCCACCCTTCTGACCGTACAGACCCGAACCGCCCCTTGGCGGGGGCGACAGCCCGTTACCGATAGGCGATCAAGCACGCGATCAGCCACCCCATGAGGAGCGTCGTCGTCGCGCACACCCAGCGACGCATGGCGTGTGCGGTGGGCAGGCGCAGTCCGCTCACCGCCACGGCCCAGGCGCAGGTGGTCACCAGGCAGTGGATCTGGATGGTCCTGTGCGTGAGCGCGTCACATCGGGTGGTGAAAAACAGGACGGTCTCGCAGTAGGTGCCGTTCAGACGCATGTGAAACCCGCCGACCCATGCCGCAACGGCCAGCAATGAGACGCAGATCCCTGCGAGCAGACGAGCCGTGATCGAAGCAGGAGCAGGGCGCCGGTCACGGGTCATGCGAGATCCTCATTCTCCATGGGCGAAACATAGATGACATGGGTCGATGGCCGTATCTGCTCGAATGCTCATGCCCTATCCGTACCCGTACTCAGCTCGTTCGTCCTCCAGCAGGGGATCGAGCAGGAGCCGGCCGAGCGACAGGCCGGCTGGTGCCGAAGCGGACCTCGATCGACTGCGGGGAGCGGACCCATCCGAGCCAGACCATGTGGTCGAAGTCCACGCGGCATACCCGGAGGCGGGCGGTGGCCTGCTCGGGCCCGAGTGGGGTGTCGGCGGCGACCAGGTCCGCCAGGGCCTTGCGGCGGCAGACCTCCGCGACCTGGCCGGGGTGGTGCAGGGTCCCGTCCGGGTTCGCGCTCGAGGCCGCGCTGTGGACCGGACGCGCCGCCCGCCTGGCGCGGATCACCACCAGCACCTGGCAGCGCCTCGCCCTACTCGCCGGCCCCGCCCCGAAGCCCAGCAGGCAGAGCGGTCGCGTTCACGTCGTCCAGCACGGAACGGACGTCCACGAGACGCAGGCGATCCGGATGACCGACGCCAATGTCGTCACCTGGCTCACCGACCCGCAGGACCCCCGAGAACTGACCGAGTACGGTCCCGGCCCCCGAGGGGCAGGGCTGATTCATAGTCGTCGTTGGGAAACATCCGGGCTGTTCAGGGCAGGTTGAGCAGGTCGAGTGGGCGGTCGTGGGGTGCGTAGGAGACCTCGCGCAGTCCGGCCGCGATGCCCTTGTGCCCGGCGTCTCGGAGGGTGTCGATGGCGAGGTTGCGCAGGGTGGCCATGTTCTCGGGGCCGTGGCCGCTGCGGATCTTGGAGGCGTCCTCGGCGAAGGTGGTGTCGCGCACGAAGTGGAGCCGGTTCTCGATGGTCCAGTGCGAGCGCGCGAGGTGGGCGAGCTTCTGCGGGGACGCCTGGAGGGCGGTCAGGTCGGTGATCGCGTAGACGGTCTGCCGGGAGACCTTGCCGGTACGGGCGTCGGTGCGGTGCCGCAGGATCTTGGCAGCCTGGACGACGTGGGGGAAGTCCAGGTGAAGGTCGGTGACGGTCAGCACCCGCAGCGAACGGGTCTCGCGACGCCCGTGGCCCAGTTCGCGGTCGTAGCGTGCCCGCGCCCGCGGCCAGGGCAGGGCCCGCAGGGCGGCGTGCAGCCGGGGCTGGTTGCCCTTCACCAGCAGCAGGAAGTGCGCCTGGCGGTCCTCGACGAGGTGGCGGGCGTGGTCGCGCTGGGTGTGCAGGGCGTCGGCCGTCACCGTCACCCCGGTGAGGTCGAACGGCGCGAGCAGGTGCCGGAACGCGGTCACCTCGTTCGTCTTGGCCGGGACCCGTAACTGGGTGACGGTCCGGCCGGTGCCGGTCACGGCGGCCAGGAGGTGGGCGGCAGGCGCGGCGTGGCTCCGCGAGCCGCGTGCGGTCTTGCCGTCCACCGCGACCTGGTCGGCCCCGGTCGGGTCGGTGCCGACCAGGTCCGCCAGTCCGCCGGGGCACACGGCGAGCAGGACCCGGCGCACGGTGGAGGTCGAGGGCGCGGTGCGGACACCGAGCACACCATGCGGACGAAACCCGAGGCGGGCGAGGGTGTGCTGAGGTGCGTGGCGGGCCCACTGCCCGATCGCGAGGTAGGAGCGGGCGCCGGCCAGGACCGCGCACGCGGCGGTCAGCAGCACCGCGGCCAGCGGATGCCGGCGACCCCGCCGGTCGCGCGGATCAGGCAGGGCAGACAACCGGTCGGCGAGGAGCGGCGCCGCCCTTGTCGCCGAGGTCATCGACACCTGGCTCCCGACCCGAAGCGCGTGACCGGTTCCGGCGGCGGCTCCTTTCCTGCGCATTCGGTCTTCGCCCCTCGCGGGGCAGGCTACGACGACCGGACCAAGTGGCAGCGGACACAGGCCGGCCCCTCGGGCGGTGGCACAGGGCCGCGGCGACTGTGATCGGAGTTATAGATTCCAATTGGATCTCACCATTCCGCTTCTGGAGTCTTGATGCCCGTTTGGGTCTTTTGACCTTCGTTACCGTCGCTCTCGCGCCGCGTCTCGCGGCGCGAGAGCAGAACGCGGAAGTCGAGAGACCGGGAAAGCATGGAAATACACGCATCCGCTCCGGAGGAGCGCGGACGGCACTGGGCCGGGAAGGGTCTTCGCCACATCGCTGGTGGACTCGCCCTGGCCCTGGGCGTCACGCTGCTGGACGGAACCAGCGCCGCGATGGCGGCTGAGACCAAGGCCCTGGCTGCCGCGGCGACCAAGGCCGAGAAGCCGACCGCGACCTCAGCGGCGGACATTCCGTCCGCCCGGGTGGCGGCGCGGTTGTCGGGCAAGCGGGTCGAGGCGCTTTCGGAGCGTACGGAGACCTCGACGACGTGGGTGAACAAGGACGGTTCGCTCACCTCCGAGGTGTCCGCGGGTCCGATCCGCTTCCGCGACCCGGCGGCCGGCGGCGAGTGGCGTGACGTGGACGTCGAGCTGGCCGCGCGGGCGGACGGTTCGGTCGCGTCGAAGGCGCACCCGAGCGGCCTGAGGCTGTCGGGCAAGTCGGGTGCGAAGGCTGCTTCGCTGAAGGCCGCGCAGACGGCCCCGGCCACCGACCTGGTGACCCTCGGCAGCGGAGACGACGCAATCACCCTGCAGTGGCGGGGCGGGCTCCCCGCGCCGAAGCTGGACGGCACGCGCGCCACCTACGAGAACGCCGTACCCGGCGCCGATGTCGTGGTCGAGGCGACCCGTACCGGCTTCGAGCAGTTCGTCGAGGTCAAGGCCAAGCCGCAGGCCGGGTTCTCCTACACCCTGCCGCTGAGGACCAAGGGTCTGAAGGTCAGGCAACAGCCGGACGGCAGCCTGCTCTTCACGGACAAGAAGTCCAAGAAGACCGCGACGATGCCCGTGCCGGTGATGTGGGACGCCACCGTCGACAAGGTCTCCGGTGAGCACACCCGCCGGGCCAAGGTCGCCATGAAGGTCGTCAAGGCCAAGGGCGGCGTGGACCTGGTCATCACCCCGGACGCCGAGTTCCTCGCCGACCCGGCCACGAAGTACCCGGTGACGGTCGACCCCTCGACCTCCACCCTCGGGAACCTCTTCGACACCTACGTCCAGCGGGGCGAAACCGTCGACTGGTCGGCGGACACCGAACTGGACCTCGGCAACCCGGGCACCAAGAACGCCGACGGCACCTTCCGCACGGCCCGTTCCTTCATCACCTGGAACACCGCCCCGATCGCGGACTCCCTGGTCTCCAGTGCGACGCTGTCGCTGTGGAACTTCCACTCCGGCAACACCGACTGCTCGGCACAGCCGTGGGAAGTGTGGACGGCCAACAACGCCTCCACCGCCTCCCGCTGGACCAACCAGCCGTCGATGGTGACCAAGATGGCCACCTCCACCCAGACCAAGGGCAACCCGGCCTGCACCGCCGACGGTTGGATCACCGCCGACGTCAAGAACCTCGTCCAGCACTGGTCCAACAACAAGTGGGCCTACTCCGGCATGGGCCTGCGCGCCACGGACGAGAACGACGTCAAGGAGTGGAAGCGGGTCAACTCCTCCAACGCCGCCTCGAATCCCCCGAAGCTGACGGTCACGTACAACTACCGTCCCCGGACGGGCACGAAGCAGGAGGCCGGCGCCCCCTTCTTCTCCTACGGCGGCGCGTACGTCGTCAACACGACGACACCGATCCTGCGTGACACCTTCATCGACGCGAACGGCGACAAGGTCCAGGGCGCGTTCCAGATCTTCGACAACGCCACCAACGCCCAGGTCGGCGAGGTCCTGCGGTCCGCGTTCGTGCCTTCGGGCCAGCCGGCCCCGGTGACCGTCCCGGCAGGCGTCCTCACCAACGGCAAGACGTATCGTTTCCGCACGTCTCCGTACGACGGTACGCACTACAACCTGGGCTGGTCCGCGGAGAAGACCTTCACGGTCGACACCACCGCCCCCTCGGCCCCCACCGGCATCACCTCCACCGACTACCCGTCGAACGCGTGGGTCAAGGGCGCCGGCCAGACGGGCACGTTCAACGTGACCCCGCCCGCGGCCGACCACAACTGGCTGGAGTGGTCCCTCGACGGTGTGACCTGGACCAAGGTCACCACCGGCGGCGCCGCCGGCGCGAAGGCGATCTCCATCGCCCCGCCCAAGGACGGCACCCACACCCTCCAGGTCCGCTCGGTCGACAAGGCCGACAACAAGTCCGAGGCGGCCCAGTACACCTTCCACGCCGGCCCGGGCGGCTTCGTCCAGCCCAGCGAAGGCGAGCGCACCGCCCGCCGCCTGCCCCTGGTGGCAGAGGCCGACGGCACCAAGTACGACAAGGCGTCCTTCTCGTGGCGGCGCTCCGAGGCCGACCCGTGGGTGCAGATCCCGGCCGGTGACGTCACCTCCGGCGGCACGCCCCTGACCACGTGGCCCGTGGCCATGAGCGGCGGCAAGAGCCCTTCGCTCGTGTGGAACGCCACCGACACGGTCAACCCTGACGGCACTGTCCAGATCAAGGCCGACTTCACCGGCCCGAACTCCGCCACCGGCGCCACCCAGCCGCTGTCGGTGATCGTGGACCGCAACGCCTCCGGCGCGGCCTCCGACGAGGTCGGCCCCGGCTCCGTCAACCTGCTGACCGGCGACTACAGCCTGTCCGCCACCGACGCCTCGGCCTTCGGCTTCTCCGTGTCCCGCACCGCCTCGTCCCGTGTTCCGGACAAGGGCGCCAAGCAGGAGGGCCAGGCCGCCATCTTCGGCAAGGAGTGGGTCTCCGGCACCGTCGCCGAGGCGACCCAGTCGGACTACTCCCACATCCGGCGGATCTCCGACACGGCTGTTGCCGTGGTCGATTCCGAGGGCGAGGAAACGCACTTCACCGCGAACGCGGCCAAGACCGGCTGGGTGCCCGAGACCGGCGCCGAGTTCCTGACCCTCACGGGCAGCGTGACCGGTTCGTTCACCCTCACGGACACCGAGGGGACGGTGACCGCGTTCACCAAGCCGGACCCGGCCGCCACCACCTGGCAGGTCTCCTCCACGCTGCTGGACGGGCTCGCCAACACCACAACCACCGTCGTCTCCGAGACGGTGACCGTGGACGGCAAGAAGTTGTCCCGCCCCAAGAAGATCATCGCCCCGACGTCCGCCGCGAGCGCTGCCACCTGCACCGCGTCGCCGGCCACCAAGGGCTGCCGGGCCCTGGAGTTCGTCTACGCCGACTCCACCACGGCCACCGCCTCCGCCTTCGGTGACATCGCCGGCCAGGTCAAGGAGATCCGCCTGTGGTCCACCGAGCCCGGTGCCGCCGCGGCGACCTCCAAGGCGGTGCACTCGTACCTGTACGACGAGGCCAAGCGCCTGCGCGAAGCCTGGAACCCGCAGCTCGGCTACGGCACGGCAACGTTCTACGGCTATGACGCGGCGGGCCGGGTCACCGGCCTGACCCCCGCAGGCGAGCTGCCCTGGTCCTTCACCTACGGCCAGGCCGGCAACGCCGCCACCGCCGGTCCGGGCATGCTCCTCAAGGCCTCCCGCTCCGGCCTCCAGCAGGGCACCAAGGACGTCGAGTCCGGCACCGCCACCACCAGCGTGGTCTACGACGTGCCGCTGACCGGCTCCGCCGCCCCGTACGCGATGGGCGCGGCGGACGTGAAGACCTGGGGCCAGACCGACGCCCCGACCGATGCCACCGCCGTCTTCCCGGCCGACTCCGTGCCCTCGTCGCATGACGGCAACGCCCTGGCCTCCGGGTCGTACACGCGTGCCGACCTCACGTACCTGGGCGTCTCCGGGCGTTCGGTCAACACCGCCGCCCCGGGCGGGCACATCTCCACCACCGAGCAGGACCGGTTCGGCAACACGGTGCGCGAGCTGTCCGCGGGCAACCGTGCGGTCGCCCTGGGCATCAGTGCCGCCGACAAGGCCACCCAGGCCGAACTCGGCATCGGCCAGCTCAGCAGTCCCGACCGCGCCAATCTGCTGGCGACCACGTCCGTGTACGACGAGACGGGCACCCGCGAGCTGGAGGAGTTCGGGCCGCTGCGGCGCATCGAGCTCACCGCCGACCTCAAGTCCGGCACCACCACCCTGGTGGCGGCGGGCACCTCCGTGACGGCCCGCTCGTGGACGGTCAACGAGTACGACGCCGGACGTCCCACCGACGGCACCGCGAAGGTCAAGGACCAGGTCACCAAGGCCACCATCGGCGCCCAGGTCCGCGAGCACCCGAGCGTCCTCGGTGAAAGCCGCGCGACGCAAACGGTCTACGACTGGGTCAAGGGCCTGCCCACCCAGACGATCAAGAACCCGGGCGGCCTCGCGATCACCGAGACCACCGAATACGACGCCCAGGGCCGCGTCATCAAGCAGCGTCTGCCCGGAGCCACCGGCACGGACGCGGGCACCCGGGTGACCACCTACTGGTCCGCGACCGGCACGGGCACCTGCCAGGGCCGCCCCGAGTGGGCGGACCTGGTCTGCTCCACCGGACCGGCCGGCGCCATCACCGGCGGCGGCAGCAACCCGTCGCAGCTGCCGACCAGCACCACCGAGTACAACTGGTGGGGCGGTCCCGCGAAGGTCACCGAGACCGCGAACGGCGTCACCCGCACCACCACGGCCACCTTCGACAACGCCGGCCGTCCCACCGCGGTCGCCGTCACCGGCGGCATCGGTCAGGCCGTGCCCCAGGTGACGACCGAGTACGACCCGGCGACCGGGCGTGCGGTCAAGACGGTCTCCCCGACCGGGGGCACCATCACCAAGACGTTCGACAAGCTCGGCCGTCAGATGTCCTACACCGACGCCGACGGCGGCGTCACCACCACCGAGTACGACCTGCTCGACCGGCAGGTGAAGGTGACCGACAACGCGCCGTCGACCGTCACGTACACGTACGACCACGCGGCCGAGCCGCGCGGTCTGGCCACGAAGACCACCGACTCCATCGCCGGTGTCTTCCAGGCCACCTACGATGCGGACGGCTCCGTCGCGACCGAGCGGCTGCCCGGCGGCTTCACCCTCACCACCGGCGAGGACACCACCGGTGCTCCGCTGCAGCGGATCTACACCCGCGACAGCGACGGCACCACCGTCTACTCCGACACGGTCACCGAGTCCATCCACGGACAGGTCACCACCCACACCGGCTGGTCCGGCCAGGCATACGGCTACGACGCCATCGGCCGCCTGACCACCGTCGAAAGCACCTCCGACACCATCTGCACCAAGGGGACCTACACCTTCGACAACCGCACCAACCGCAAGTCCCGCACCGCCGCCACGGGAACCCCGGGCGCCGACTGCCCCACCACGGGAGGGACCACCACCAGCCACGCCTACGACAGCGCCGACCGCATCGTCGACACCGGCTACGTCTACGACGCCTTCGGCCGCACCACGTCGGTCCCCGGCAACGGCACCGTCGGCTACTACGCCAACGACCTCGCCCACCAGCAGACCGCGAACGGCAAGCGCCAGACCTGGCAGCTCGACGCCGCGATGCGCTTCCGCTCGTTCAAGACCGAGACCGGCAGCGGCTCCACCTGGACCCAGACCGGCTCCAAGCTCAACCACTACGACGGCGACGGCGACAGCCCGCGCTGGGTCGTGGAGGACACCGCCACCGGCACACTGACCCGCAACGTCGAGTCCGCCACCGGCGACCTCGCCGCCACCACCGGCAAGACCGGCGACACCGTCCTCCAGCTCACCACCATCCACGGAGACGTGGCCCTCCAGCTCCCGCTGGACACCTCCAAGGCTCCCGTCGCCCTCGACACCGACGAGTACGGCAACCCGCGCGCCGGCCAGGCCGCCACCCGCTACGGCTGGCTCGGCGCCAAGCAGCGCTCCACCGAGACCCTCACCGGGCTCACCCTCATGGGCGTCCGCCTCTACAACCCCGCCACCGGCCGCTTCCTCTCCATGGACCCGGTCCACGGCGGAAACGCCAACCCGTACGACTACGTCCACGCCGACCCGGTCAACCAGTACGACCTCGACGGCAAGATCTGCTGGAGCTGCGGCTGGAAGAAGGTGAAGAAGAACGTCCGCAAGAACTGGCGGACGTATGCGAGCTGGGGTGCCACCGCAGCCTGCATCGTCGCTTCCGCCGGCGCCTGCGCCATCGCCAGCGTCGCCGTGTTCGCCGCCACGGCGGTGGCCGACGGCCGGGGCGGCAAGTGGCGTACGAAGAAGTACTGGAGGGGGCAGGCCAAGTCCGCTGCCTGGACCGCGGTCGGTATCGGAGCAGGCCGCTTCGCTGCCGGTTCCTGGTGGAAGTCCAGCCGCGGGTACACCCGCAGCGGCAGACACGCGGCAGGCCGCGGCAGACACTCCAAGCGGGTCTCCTACCGCCGTACGGCGTGGGGCTACGCGGCGAATGCCTGGACGGGAACGCTCACCTGCGGAATGAGCTGGAAAATGCGGTACTGCTAGCGGACCCGGCTCCGCCAAATAGCTGACCGATGCCGTTGGGGGGGGTGTCGTACCATCCGTGTGCGACACCCCCTCGCATATGCGACGAGCCACCACACCGAAGGCTTGGCATGACCTACCGAAACCGATTCGTCTTCACCGCCTCCGCGGCAATGACCGCGGCCATGCTGGGCGTGGCCGTCTATTTCCTCTTCTTCGATTCGGGGGCCCCGGACAGCCTCTGGGACGTCTTTCTCGCATTGGCTGCGCCGTGCGCCGTCACCTGGGTGCTCGTCCGCGTAGGCATCACGCCCTTCGTGGCCTGGGACACGGAGAGCGTGACCGTGTGCAACCCCTTTGTCCTGTATCGCGCGCGCCTCGACCAGATTCGGTTGCTCGGCAAGGAGGGCCGCGGCGGCGCCTTTGACATCGAGGGGATCGGCACCGTTCTGCCGTGGGCCATGACCCGGTCGGTATTCGACGGGAAGAGAGCCAACGCGGCCCGCCGTGATCTGCGGCACGCCGTGCTCCAGGCCGCGAAACCGGCCCCGTCCGAAGCCCGGCGCGCTCCGGTACGCAGGCCCCGCTTCGGATGGTACGACGTACTGATCATCCCGTTTCTGGGCGCCGTGATCTGGGCTTTCCTTCCCTGAACCTCTCCGCTTCCCGCCGCGGAGGAGGCATACGACCTCGGGACTGGTGAGCTCACGTATTCAACTGTCGCCGTTCCCCGAGGTATTGAACCTCTTTCATCCTGAGTCTCCGCACATCAGGAGCGTGTGGATGGCTTTCACGACGGAGCCGATCCTGTTGGTGGCGCATCGGGCTCGGCGGAGGATGCGCCGGGCCGACTGCACCGGTCCGAACCTTGCCGCAGGGCTTGATCAAGTTCCCTGGGTGTCCGGGTTGTTGGTGATGCCCAGGAGCGGGAGGGCTCGTTCGGGCTGGTCGCGGATTGCGCGGGTGGTCTTGGCGATGTTGACGGTCGTGTCCCGCCACGTGGTGTAGAGGATCACGTTCCGCTTCGCCAGCGTGCCACCTGTGACCACCGCGTTGGTGCCGAGGGGGCAGTAGTGATGCTCGCCGTTACACCACTCTGCGGGACGCGATCAGCTGGTACGCGTCGAGCCGGCGGCCATGGAGGCCACCGGCTCGATTTCCTCAAGGGGATGGCGGGTCAGACCCAGCCGGTATCGCCCTCCATACCCCACTCCGGATCAGTGGTGACGCCCCAGCCGGCGTCGCTGTATCCCCATCCGATGTCGCTGTTCACGACGCTCCCCTCCCTGTGGGCGGCGCCTGTGCTGCGCCGTTGGGGTGACCGTAACCGCAGGCCGGGGCGTCACACCAGCCTCGGAAATCGAACAGACGTATTATTCGAGCGTGAGCAAGCACGACTTCCCCGACGACCTCAAGAAGGCCCAGACCGAGCTGCACCGTGCGTGGGCCGAGTACCGGACGCTGTGCCGGGCCCTGCCCTGGTCCGTGGCGCCGGCGCCCGGCTGGCCAGGGCCCAAGCACCCGCACACCGAAGAGGTAGTCCCGGGGCGGGAGGACAGTCCCGGATACACCCCCGAGCAGGTCGCCCGTGAGGCTGACCTGTGGGCGCGGATCCGGGAACTGTCGATCCAGGTGTCCATGCATCCGCACTGGGCCACGCTGGAGCGCGGCCCGCAGCTCGTCGACGCCCGGATGGCGCTGAAGCACGACCCGGACGTCCTGGCGGCATGAGGCGGCGAGCACCGTGGCCTTGTCGATAGCCGAGCGGATCGAGAAGCACCGGACCTTGCTGGTATGGCTGCGCCACCAGGTCGCGGTCGAGGAGCGCACGATCCGGGACCTTGAGCGGGAGGAGGCCGAGGATCAGCGGCGCCGGGAACAGGCCCACCGCGAGACGACGTGGAAGCTCCAGCCCGCCCGCGCGGTCCAGGGCCACCCGATGCTGTATCGGGGGAACTGAGGCCAGTACACCCGGGAATTCGGGCTGCTCAGCCGCGACGAGGTGGTGATCGCGTTCCAGGAGTTTCCTGACCTGGAGATGTGCGCGATCTGCGCCCTGTGGGGCAGTCTCGGTATGAATCGGCCCACACCCCGCCCTGCCGGGAGCGAGACGGAGGTCGAGTTCCCTTAGTAGGTGTTGTCGTACCGAACCTGAGGGCGGTGTTTTCGCTGGTCAGGCATAGGTTCGGTGTTCCCGTGGGAGGGGTGGCCTGTCGTGTCA
>NZ_JBHYMF010000177.1:0-14235 GCF_042742855.1 Streptomyces sp. NPDC058877
GGCCGGATGGTGCTGGGGGTCTTACGCGCAGCTGATGCCGATGCAGACGGTGTTGAGGAGGGTCAGCAGGCCGACGCACTCGCACGTCGCGGCGAACGGCGCGCCGTCGACGCCGACCGGGTCGGTCTCCGGAAGAGCGTGGAGGTGGGCGAGCAGCTCGATGTCCTTGTTCTCCATGGGATTTCTCCTTCTTCTCTGAGATGGCGGCAGAACGATTTCCGCCGCTTGACCCGGTATCCGGACGGGCCGGTGCCGGGGGTCTGTGGGACGGATCCGCAGGAGGGCAGGACATCCTGCGGATCCGTTGTTCCGGTGGGGCGCGGGGTTCCCGCACAGGGGCGTCGAGCGCGTGGGGAACACATCGGGCGGGCCCCGTCGGTGAAGGGACGTCCGCGGTTCAGGCCGTCGCCCGGACCATCCAGTGTCGGGGGCCGGAGTGACGGAGCCGCAGGAGGAAGGCCAGGATGCCGGCGGACCCGTCGCTCCAACTGGTGGAGACGTCCCCGTACTCGGTGGGGAAGACGATGTGACCACGTCGCCGGGCGCCTTCGGTCCGGACGAGGCGGGCCACCTCGGCCGCCAGCGCCCGGTAGGTCGGGTCACCGGTGGCCTCGGCCATGTCGAGGAGGAAGTCACCGTTCCCCGCCAGCCCGTGGCACTGGGCCAGTGCAGCACGGGACGAGCGCTCGGCGACGGCGTGCGTACTGCGTCGGGCCAGATCGCCGAATCTGTCGTCCCCGGTCGCCTGCCACAGGCGGACGAGGAAGCTCCCGATTCCGGCCGCGCCGTGGCACCAGTACGCGGCAGTGGGCACGTCTCCGGACTGGGCGGGCCACTGGGCGGCTTCGCCGGAGCGGACGGCGTCGGTGACCAGTTGCTCACCGGCCCTGACGGCCAGCTCCATGTGCTCGGCGCGCTGCGAGACGGCCGTGGCACCGAGGAGGAAGCAGCCGATGCCGGCCGTTCCGTGTGCGAAGCCGAGATACCGCTTCCCGCCCTCCGGGGGGTCGGAGGACGCCGCTTCCCCCGGCACGGGCCACCCCACTCCGGTCGCCGCCGGGTCGACGGCGGAGGCCAGCCGGTCGGCCGCGGCGACGACCAGTTCGGCGAAGCGGGCGTCCCCGGTGCGCTGCCACAGGTGCAGGGCGGCGAGCCCGCTGCCCGCCGAGCCGTGGGTGACGTCGTAGTGGGGCGTCACCTGCTGGGGTGCGAGGGCCAGGTCCAGGGCGTGGTCGATCAGCCTGCGGTCGTCGATGGCGCGCCCCGCGTCATAGAGCGCCCAGGCGGTTCCACCGGCACCGAAGTGCAAGCCGGGGCGCGTGGAACCGGTACCGGCGCGGTCCGCGATCCAACGACCGGCGGTGGCGATCAGCTCGGGCAGGCGGGGGTCCCCGGTGTGCTCGAAGTACCGCGTCAGGACGGCCAGCACCCCGGCCGCACCCTGCTGCACGGTGCACGGGTCGGTCTCGCCGGCCCTCGTGGACACCGGCCACAGCCTCCGGTCGTCCGATGGATCCATCGATTCGACGAGGTGCTCCACCACGCCGGCCACCAGTGCGTCCTGTGCCTGTTCCTCCTGTGCGTCGGCGTCCCGTATCGAGTGGGCGTCCGTGCGACCCTCGGCACCCGGCACCTCCACGGTGACGACGCGGGGCCGCACCGCCGGAGCCTCCTTCCGCAGGACCTCGCGGGCCCTGTGCGGGTCCCACCGCGCGGCCGGGTCGTCCCGCATCAGCCCCAGCAGCATCTCCACCACGCCGTCCGACAGCCGGAGCGGTCCGGCGCAGGCCGTCAGCCAGGACGCCAGTCGCTCCTCCTCCGCCCTTTCGGCGGGCTCCTCCGGCAAGAGGTTCGGGACCTTCCCCGCCAGTACGAAGCACGCGGTGGCGCCGAGACTGTAGTAGTCGGCCGTCGGACGGACGGGTGCGTCGACCAGGCGTTCGGGGGCGCTGAAGCCGGGCGTTCCCACCCGGGTCGGCAGGGCGGCCTCGTCCTGGAGGACGGCGAGCTCCAGGTCGATGAGGCGCAGCTCGCCGTCCGGACGGACCATGACGTTGCCCGGAGTGAAGTCCCTCAGGACCAGGCCGTGGGCGTGCGCCGCCGCGACGAGGTCCACCAGGCGTGCCACCTGTGCCAGGGCGTCGACGCGGTAACGCTCACCGTCCGCATCGCGGAAGTGCTCGGCGACCCAGGTGCGTAAGGTCACTCCCGGCACCTCCTCCTGGGCCAGGAACAGGTGCTGGCCGTGCTCGAACAGGGCCAGCGACTCCGGGGCCAGCCCCGAGCCCTTGAGCCGGTCCAGCGTTCGTGCCTCGGCGCGCAGCCAGTCCCGGACGTCACCGCCGGATGCGTCGCCCTCCACGTGCGGCCGGGCTTCCTTGATCACCACGCCCGCGCCGGTGGGGACGTCGCTGCCGCGGTACACGCCGCCCTTGTTCGTCTGCCGGATCGCCTCCCGCACCGCGAAGCGACCGCCGAGCACGACCGGTCCGGCCGCCTTCTTCTCGTTGCGCGGTGCCACGGGCGCCACGGCGGGGAACGGGGAGACGGCCCAAGACGGCGGAGCGTACTGCCCGGTGCGCTTGTCCTCCACGGGGTTGCCGTCGGGATCCTCGATGAACCACACCAGGAGGCCGTCCTCCGACAACCGTCGCCGTCCGACGAACGCCCCGTAGCGGTAGTGCACCAGGCTCTGCACCGCGTACGGCTGGTCGGACAGGATCCGCGGCCCCGCGAGCCCCGCGGTGGCCTGGTGCAGGTCCCGGGCGAGCTCGGCCGCCTCGGCATCGGAGCACGGGTAGACGGTGATGAACTTGCCCGAGCTCCCTCGCGGCGTGGCGCGAGAGTTGAGGGCGCTCACCTGCTCCAGGGACCGGGCGAACTTGAACCCCGACCCTCCTGCCAGCAAGACCCCCAGCGCCCTCTTCAGGACCTCGGGCGCCGAGGCGGCCGTTGCCGACAGGTGCAGCTTCCACCCCTGAGCGCGTTGCACCCCGGAGGGGGAGGAGACCCGGCACCACATCTCGTCGGTGTCGACCGCCCACCGCGCGTCCGAACCCGTCGCGCGGAGTGCTTGGTGGAGAACGTCTTCCAGTTCAACTTCGGTAGCGTGACTCGTCATTGCGTGTCCCTCTCAACGGTGAGAACCGCCGTTGGCAGGAAGGTGCCCGATCGCATAACCAGACCAACACACTGCCACTCGTATTCACTTGATCCAGCGAGCGCTCAGCGCTGTAACCCCGACAAGAGGCGCGCCCGGCGCAGTCAGAGGCGCATCAATGAAGCCCCATGAGGGACCCCCTCCCTGGAGGGAAAATTGCTGGTCAGAGCGGTGAGCGCGTCATGGTGCCCAGGGCACGGGCGGCGCCCCACCCGATCGCTCGTCGGCGAGCCGGGGGTTTTCGCGCCCGCGGCGCTCCCCGCACGCTGCAGATGGCCGAACGGCCCGCGGAGGACGGACCCCGCCGCGTTGCGGGGGCCACGGGGCCGGGTGGGGAAGGATGGCGGCAACGGCCCGATGCCCCGAGGGCAGGGGCGGACGCGGCCCCATGGCACCGTCGCGCCCGGGAGAACCGCATGGCGATTCAACGCATGGACAACGTCCTCTTCGTCGTCGACGACCTCGACGCCGTCCTCTCCTTCTTCGTCGAACTCGGAATGGAGGTGGAGGGACGGATGCCGGTCGAGGGCGAATGGGTCGAGCGCGTGATCGGACTGACCGGCGTCCGGCAGGAGATCGCCATGCTGCGCGTCCCGGACGGTCCCGGCCGCATCGAACTGGCGAAGTTCCACACGCCGGAGGCGGCCGGCGGCGAGCCACCGAACCCGCCGGTGAACGCAAGGGGAATCCGTCGCGTCATGTTCGCCGTCGACGACCTCGACGAGGTGCTCGCCCGGCTCCGCCCCCAGGGCGGGGAGCCCATCGGCGAAGTGGTGCGGTACGAAGACGCGTACCGGCTCTGCTACGTGCGCGGTCCCGAGGGCATCATCGTCGGGCTGGCCGAGCGACTCGGCTGAAGTCCCGGCGGTCGTGGGCTCGGGCAGGTGGAGCCCCGATGGGACGTGCGGGGTGCACGGGTGAGAGGGCGAGGGCACGGACCATCGCCGTGTCGGCACCGAGGAAGCCCCGGGAGCTCCCGGCGCCACCGTCACGCTGACGGCACGGGGCGCGGCGGAGGGTGCCCGCCCCACGGCCCGCCCCGCCGTCGACCCGCGGACCGGGCTTCGACGTCTACGGAGGGCGGGGCCCCGCCCTCCGTATCGATCGGCGGCGCGCCCGTGCGGCCTCCCGTCAGGGTGGTGCGGCGAAGTCGCACGGGCAGGAGTCGCAGTGCCCACGGGCCTGTTCTAGCGTGGAAGGAGGGGGTGTGTTTCGCGAGGCCGAGAGGAGTGGTCACCATGGCGGGCCGCACGCGGAGCGAAGTCGAGGCGGAGATCAAGGAGACGCTGGGGCTCGTTCCCCACTTCTTCTCCCGCATCCCCGATGACCTGCTGGACCACGAGTGGGAGATCTTCAAGAAGCTGGAGCTGGGCGAGACGCTGATTCCGAACAAGTACAAGGAGCTGATCGGGATCGCGCTGCACTCGGAGACGAAGTGCCGCTACTGCACGCTCTTCCACACCGAGGCCGCGAAACTGTTCGGCGCCACGGACGAAGAGATCCAGGAAGCAGTCCACTACGCCAAGAACAGCCTCGGCTGGAGCGGTTACCTGAACGGCATCCGCGAGGACTACGACGACTTCGAGCGGGAACTCGGAGAGATCAAGGCCTACCTGTCGTCGAAGGGTTGACCCGTGCGGCTTGAGTGGGCGAGGCCCGGCATCCTGCGTGCGACGGCCCACCCCTTCGAGTTCGCGGCACTGGTGGCCGCCGCTCGATTCGTGGCCGAGTCCGCTCCCCCCGACATTCCCGAGGAGTCGCTGGACCAGCTCAAGAACGTCCTCCGCGACTACGACGCGCAGGCGCGCCGCCTGCACGACACGTCCGGCCCGAACGGCGCCTGAAGGGGCCGATGGCCCGCCCCTGCGGTTCGGGAAGGTCCTTTGACCGGGGACCGGAAGGTTCCTCCACCGTGACCGAAAGCGGAGGGGAGCCGCAGTCCAACGGCCCTCACCGGGCCTCCACGACGAGGGCGATCCGCGCCACGGGGCGCGCCGGTTCGTCCGGAGCGGGAGGAGGCGAACCCCGGACGGGTCCCCGGAGCCCCCCGGCCGATCGCCCTCCGGGGGCGGACGGGTGGGGCGGCGTGCCCGGAAGGACGGGGAAGAGCGAGTCCGCACGTCCGTACCGGCTCTTCAGCGAGGGCCGTCGGATGCGGCTTCCTCCGCCGGCGCCGGTCCCGCCGATCCGTCCGGGGCCGTGCGGCACGCTCCGAACCGCGCGAGGTAGTGCCACACCTTCTTGACGGCCTGGGGGTCGTGGAGGCCGCTCCGTGCGGCATCCCCGACGATGCGGGGATCGAGCACGTGGTCGACGGCGATCCGGGTGCCCAGGTCGACGTATTCCTGGCCGCGGTAGTCGGGGTGACGGCGGAGTTCCTCCACCTCGAGTCGGAAACCGGAGTGCCACTCGACGGGGCAGCCAAGTCGCTGGGCCGCGGCCTCGACCGCCGTGCCCCGGTAGCAGGGATCCAGGACCAGGGCCTCCGCATGGCGGTCCGGTCGTACCGGGCCGTGCACCTGCGCCTCGACGTAGTCGTCGAGTTCGTCCCGGCGGTCGGCGAGCGCGAGCTCGATGAGCCCGAGGCGGTCCGCGACACCGAAGCCCGAGGGCTCCGAGGAGCTGTCCGGGTAGCAGAAGGTGGTTCGCACCAGCGTTTCTGCCGTCAGCCGGAAGTGGGCCGAGCCGAACCGCGGTGCCGCGCCGACCGGCTTCCGGCGAAAGTTCAGGGCCCCGTAGACGGGACGCTCGTGGGCGGCCGCTCCGTCGTACGCCCCGTTGAAGATCCGACTCTCCCAGCGCCACCGGTCGCCACCGGGGTGTGCGGTCAGTCCGCCGTTGCTGGTTCCGGTGACGAACTGGGAGCGGTAGAAGCCCTCCTCCGCCATGGCGTCCATGAGGGGTCTGTCAGCCAGCAAGCGGTCCGGATGGAAGTTGAGGGTCACCCGCAGGCCCGGGTCCACCGGAGGACCCGACGCCAGCTCCGTGACGTGCTCAAGGGCTCGTTCCTGCGGCGTCCGGGAGGTCGTGTGGCGCATGCGCACAGCATCTCCCCGATCGATCGACCGGCGCACGTGGATTCTCCATCGGCGGCCCGTCGCCGTGCCGTTGGGCCCGCATCCCCGTGGGCCGGGGTGTCGTCACCCGCACGCAGACCGGGCAGAACCGGAGGGTACGAGATCCGCCCACAAGGCCGTGGCGTCCGCCGAGAGCGGTGCTGCCGCGTGGTTCGGAGCCTTTTCGTCCGCGTGCCACCACAGGCCCTGACCGGGGGCGAGGACGTTCGTGCCGTCACCGGTCCGCCAGTGGCCGCGTAGGACGTGGAGCACCCCGGCGTGACCGAGGGGCGGCGCCACGCGGGCGTTGACCTGCTGCACCCGGGCGGTCCACCGCCCCCGCCGCACCATGATGTTGAGCGCCCGGCACGCGCCGTCGGGAAGGTCGGCGTCGATCGCGAGGTCACCGGGGAACGCGAGCGGTTCACCCGTGCGTGCCAGCAGCGGGGCGCGCAGCCCGGGTGAGGACAGTCGCATTCCGTCCCCCGCCACCAGGGTGAGGGTCCGGTCGACCCCCGGGAACAGCGAGAACGGCCCGCCCCGGTCGATGTCAGCCAAGCTCGCCCGCCACTCGAACCCGCTCGCTCCCGCGGGGTGCGAGGCGATCTCCCGGGTCGCACCGCCTCCGTTGTGCCATCGCCCCGCCGTCAGCGTCTTGACGTCGAAGGCGTGCATCTGCGGCTCCTGACTCGTGTGCGGTACCGGTCGTGCAGCACGCCCGCACCACGACCGCGGTGGTGTGTGGGGGGCCCTCGTGCGTCGGGCCCTCGGGCTGGTGAACGAAGTGTATGCGGTGCCCCCGGGTGCCCGGTGGGAGCCGGCCCGGGGTGCCGAGGTCGAGCGCGAAGGGCACGGTGGCGATCAGAAACGGCGGGGTGCGGCCGATCGGGTTCACCGCGTCCGCCTTCGGGGACGGGAGCCGGGACGCCCTCCTCCTGAAAACTGCTGCGGTGCGGAGCGCCGCGAGCGGAGCCCGTACGGGAAGAGTCCCGTCCGGTCGGCACACGGGCGGTGCCGGCCGGACGGGAGGACGCGGGGGAGAGGGGCTCAGGCGAGGGCGAGGAAGAGCTTCTCCAACTCCTCCTGGGTCATGGCGGGGGCGTCGGATTCGTCGGTGAGGCACTGTCGCATTCCGCTCGCCACGATCTTGAACCCGGCGCGGTCAAGGGCGCGCGAGACGGCGGCGAGCTGGGTGACGACGTCCTTGCAGTCGCGTCCGTCCTCGACCATCGTGATCACTGCGGCCAGTTGCCCTTGTGCCCGCCGCAGCCGGTTCAGGACGGGCCGTACCGATTCTTCGTCCACGTGCATGGAATCCTCCTTCGCCCCCTGTCTCTAGAATACCCCAAGGGGTATAAATCAGGACTTTACGCGATGTTCCTCGTGTCTCTTCACGGGGATGGTGCCTGCGTCGGTCACGGAGGGGCGGGGGCGTTTGGAGCTCCGTCGTGCCCGCACCGAGATCGCGCCGGCCAGTGCGGTTCCGAGTACGACCCACGTGGCCGGCCGGGTCCACAGGGAGGCGTCGAGCTGTTGCGCGAGCACGAAGACGCCCATGACGACGACGAACCAGCCGAACGCCGTGCGCAGCGCGTCCTGGGGAATGCGCCCCGCGAGCCGGCCGCCCACCAGGCTGCCGACCACTGCCGCCGCGGTGACGAGCAGGGCCAGGCCCCAATCGACCTCGACGCCGGAGAGGTGCCCGGCGAGCCCGGCGAAGGACTTCATGCCGATCACGAGCAGCGAGGTGCCGACCGCAACGCCCATCGGCAGCCCCCCGAGGACGGCGAGTGCGGGGACGACGAGGAAGCCGCCGCCGGAGCCGACCAGGCCCGTCACCGCGCCCACGACGAGCCCTTCCACCGCGATGTGCTTCAGGGGCAGGTCGGCATGGACCCGCCGTGCCTTCTCCCGGCCGGGGCGGGGCTTGCGGAGCATCGCCGCCGCCGTTGCCAGCATCATCAGGGCGAAGGAGACGAGCAGGAACGTGCCCGGTACGTACTCGGCGAGCCGTCCGCCACCGTAGGCGCCGACCATGCTGAAGGCGCCGAAGAGCAGTCCGGTCCGCCAGCGGACCCGGTGGGCCCGTGCGTGGGGGACGAGCGCGGCGAGGCTGGTGACGCCGACCACGAAGAGCGAGGTGGCGATCGCCTCCTTGGTGTCCTGCCCGGCCAGGTAGACCAGGATCGGCACGGTCAGGATCGAGCCGCCGCCGCCGAGGACGCCGAGGCTGACGCCCACGAGCAGGGACGCCGCGATGACCAGGGCGGTCACGAGGTGCTCCGCAGCTCCGCGATCACGGTGCGGATGTCGGGGCGCGGGCCGCGGTTGTACGGCAGCTTGGAGAGCATGACGCCCATGGCGCAGGAGTTGCTGAGGGCCGCGTAGGTCAGGCCGGCGCCGATCGCGGTGCCGATGAGGTGGGCGCCCGGGACGAAGACTCCGACGAGGCCGGTGGCCAGGACGATCGAGCCGGCCACGAGCCGGACCTGGCGCTCCATGTCCCAGCGCTCGGGACCCCGGTTGAGGGGTGCTCCGGCCGTTTCCCAGGCAGTTATCCCGCCCTCCAGGACCCGGAGGTTCGGCAGGCCCGCCTCGGCCAGGGCCCTTTCGGCCTGGGTGGCGCGGGTCCCGGAGCGGCAGACGAGCACGACGTCCTCGTCCAGGTGGGTCAGGAGCTCGGTGCGGTGCTCGCGCAGGGTGCCCAGGGGCACGTTGTACGAGCCCGGGATGTGCGCCGTCCGGAACTCGCCCGGTGTGCGCACGTCGAGCAGGCGCGGAGGTCGGCCTTCCTGGACGAGCCGGTGCAGCACGGTGGGGGAGAGGGTGGGGGAGGGGGCGGTGTTCATGGGACTCCGTTTCGCGAAGGGCCCTCAGGCCCGTGGGGGCGCGGGCGAGGGGGTGGGCCCCGTGTTCCACGGGGCCCGGAGGCGGTGGGGTGCGGTCAGACGCCGAGGGGTTCGGTCGTCGAGGGTTCCGTCAGGGCCCAGGCGGCGTATCCGCCGAGGACGTCGGAGACGTCCCGGAAGCCCTGCTGCCGCAGGAGGCTCGCCGCGATGGAGGAGCGGTGGCCGCCGGCGCAGTGCAGTACCAGGGGCTGGTCGGCGGGCAGTTCCTGGGCGCGGTGCGGGAGTTCGCTGAGCGGGATGTGCACGGCGGACTCGATGAAGCCGTTCGCCGCGCGCTCGCCGCAGGTGCGGACGTCCACGACGACCGGCGGTCGCCCTCCCGCCAGGGCGGTGCGCAGGTGGGCGGCGGTGATTCGACTCGCGGGGGTGACGTCGTCGGCCAGTGCCTCCAGGGCGTCCTCGGGGTTGCGCAGATAGCCGACGACCCGGTCGAAGCCGATCCGGGCGAGACGGGTGACGACCTCTTCCTCCCGGTTCTGCGGCGCCATGACGACCAGCTCGGCGGCCGGGGCGAGGACGGTGCCGGCCTGCTCGGCGAAACGACCGTCGGCGGGCACGTTCACCGCGCCCCGCAGGTGTCCGGCCGCGAACTCCTGCGGATCGCGGGCGTCCACCACAATCGCGCCCGCGGTCCGCAGCGCGGTGAACTCGGCGAGGTCCAGCGGGCGGGGGGCGGAGCCGTCGAAGCGGGCGCGCTCCTTGCGGTTGAGTTCGGCGTCGTACGCGAAGTAGCCGGGGGCGGCCGACTGACCGGCGGTGACGAGCGCGACGAACTCCTCGCGCCCCATCGGTGCGCAGGCGTAGTTGGTCGCCCGCTGCTCGCCGATGGTCGACTGCTTCTCGGTCGACAGGTTCTTGCCGCAGGCCGAGCCGGCGCCATGGGCGGGGAAGACGCGGACCTCGTCGGGCAGGGCCATCAGCTTGTTCTGGACGCTGTCGTGGAGCATCGCACCGAGCTCCTCGGCGGTCACCCCCACCGAGGCGAGGAGATCGGGACGGCCGACGTCGCCGATGAACAGTGCGTCGCCGGTCAGGACCCCGTACGGCACTTCGTCCTCGGCGCGCTCGTACACGAGGACGCTGATCGACTCCGGGGTGTGTCCCGGGGTCTCCAGGACCTCCAGAGTGACGTCGCCGAGGGAGATGCGCTCGCCCTCGGCGAGCTTGCGGATCGGGTACTCGGTCTCGGCGTTCCGGCCGTAACCGATCCAGGCGCCGGTCTCGTCCGCCATCTCCAGGTGGCCGGCCACGAAGTCGGCGTGGAAGTGGGTGTTGATGACGCCGACCACGGTGAATCCGTGCGCGGCGGCATCGGCCAGGTACTCCGAGACGTCCCGGCGGGGGTCGACGACCACCGCTCGCCCCGTGCGCTCGTCGGCGATCATGTACGAAGCCTGGGAGAGGCAGTCGAGGTAGTACTGGGTGAAGAACACGGCATTCCCTTCGTGAGGAGCACACGCCGAGGGGCGTGCAGAGGTGTGGGGGTGCAGGGCGGCTGCCCGCCCGGTGGGCCGGATCCGGGTGCCGCTCATGCGGCGCGGGCGGTCGTGCCGTGCGCGAGCGGGCGTCCGGTCCGGACCCAGCCCGCGGTTCCGCCCGCGACGGAGGCGGCGTCCACCCCGAGTGCAGCGAGGTGCTCGGCGGCCCAGAGGCTCCGGTTGCCGCTGGCGCAGATCACATAGACGGGCCGGTCGCCCGGCAGACCGCCGAGGGCGGAACCGAGGGCCGACAGTGGGGTGCTCAGGGCTCCCGGCACGTGGCCGGCCGCGTACTCGTCGGTTTCGCGGACGTCGATGACGAACGCTCCGTGGGCGAGCTCGGCAGCGAAAACGTCCAGATTCACTTCACGCATCGAGGCATCCCTTGCTTTGATACCCCCCCGGGTATTTACGTACTCGACGGTAAAGGGGCGTCGTCGGGAAGTCAAATACCCCCATGGGTATTGAGGAAGGGAAGGAGGTGGCTGCTTCGAGGCTTGCGATTAATACCCGTAGGGGTATTCTGGCCTGCGGGTATGTCGCCTGCTGATGGATGGGCCGTCAGTGATCTTGTGCCCCTGCAGTCAGGGACTCCCGGGGAAGGTGCCCGCGGGCGCCACCCGCGCGGGTACGTCCCTGACCGGCCCGGGCGCACACCACCCGACCGCCACCCGGCCGAAAAGGCATGGAGGACCACCGCTCGTGAACGCCACGCCCACCATCGCGACGCCGACCGGCGCCCCCGGCCGCCCCGTGCGCCTCGGTCTCCGGGAGAACCGGCTCCAGTTCTCCCTGCTCGTCATCGTCAGTGCTGCCGTGGGCGGCCTGGTGGGCCTGGAGCGCACCACCGTTCCGCTCATCGGCACCGACACCTTCGGCCTCACCAGCGATCTGGCGGTCTTCTCCTTCATCGTCGCCTTCGGTCTGACCAAAGCGGTCACCAACCTGGCAGCCGGAGCGCTGACGGCCCGCTTCCGCCGCAGACAACTCCTCCTCGCCGGATGGCTGATCGGGGCTCCCGTCCCCTTCGTCCTGGCCTGGGCGCCGTCCTGGGGCTGGATCGTCGCCGCGAACGTCCTGCTCGGCCTCAACCAGGGCCTCACCTGGTCGATGACCGTCAACATGAAGATCGACCTCGTCGGCCCCGCCCGACGCGGCCTGGCCACCGGCCTCAACGAGGCCGCCGGATACACCGCGGTCGGCGTCACGGCCCTGGCCACCGGCTACCTCGCCACCGGCTACGGCCTCCGCCCCGTCCCGGAACTCATCGGGGTCGTCTTCGTGGTGGCGGGCCTCGCCCTCACCCTCGTGGTACGGGACACCGCCGCGCACGTCGCCCTCGAACTCGACCGGCACGCCGAACCCCTGCCCGCCGGCGAGGACACCGGCCTGGCCCGGATCTTCGCGCGTACCTCCTGGCGCGACCGCTCCCTGCGCGGCGTCAGCCAAGCAGGCCTGGTCAACAACCTCAACGACGGCCTGACCTGGGGCGTCTTCCCCCTGCTCTTCACCGACCACGGACTCGGCCTCGCAGCCGTCGGCCTCATCAAGGGCCTCTACCCCCTCCTGTGGGGCCTCGGGCAGATTCCCACCGGCCACCTCGCCGACCGCATCGGTCGCAAACCCCTCATCGTGACCGGAATGGCCGTCCAAGCCGCGGGCTTCGTGCTCGCCCTCGCCCTGCTCGACCGCCCGCTGCTCGCGGGAATCCTCTCCGCCGTCGCCCTCGGACTCGGCACCGCCATGGTCTACCCCGCCCTCATCGCCTCCCTGGCGGACCACACCCACCCCTCCTGGCGCACCAAGGCCCTGGGCGCCTACCGCTTCTGGCGCGACGTCGGTTACGCCGTCGGAGCCCTCGTCGCAGGGGTTCTCGCGAACGCCCTCGGCATCAACGCCACGGTCATCGCCGCCGCCCTCCTCACCGCGGCGTCGGGTGCCCTCGCCGCCCGCTGGATCACCGAACGCGCCGAGCCCTGACGACCGCCTGGAGCACGGATCGCGACCCCGGCCGGACACCGTGCGCGCCGCCGGTCCCGCCCGGGGCGCGGCCGTTCCCTTCCGGTCGGCCTGCAGCCAACGGCCCTCCCCGCCGGGCACCCGGGCGCAGCGGGGAGGGTGCACCCGGGAGCGCCCCACCTGCGGATGGGGGCGTCCGACACGAGGCGAGGGGTCGCCCGCGTTGGACGGGCGGCCAGACCATAGGGTGGGCCCATGCCAAGAAGCTCACCCACGGTCGCCCTCGACGCGCTCCTCGCCGGAAACGAGCGCTTCGTCTCCGGCGCGCCCGACCATCCCAACCAGGACGCCGCCCGCCGCTCCCAGCTGGCTCCCGGACAGGACCCCTTCGCCGTCATCCTCGGCTGTTCCGATTCACGGCTCGCCGCCGAGATCATCTTCGACCGGGGGCTCGGCGACCTGTTCGTCGTGCGCACCGCCGGCCACGTCCTGGGCACGGAGGTGCTGGGCAGCGTCGAGTACGCGACCAGTGTGCTCGGAGCGCGACTGGTCGTCGTGCTCGGGCACGATTCCTGCGGCGCCGTCGCAGCAGCCCGCGAAGCGGTCGAGCACGGCCTCAGGACCGGAGGGTTCGTGCGGGACGTCGTCGAGCGCGTCACCCCCAGCATCCTCGCCGCGCGCGCAGCGGGCCTGACCGCCGACAGCGACATCATCGACGAGCACATCCGCCACACGGTCGACCTTCTGCTCGACCGTTCCCGGACGCTGTCGCAGCAGGTGGAAGCGGGCGAGGTCGCCGTCGTCGGTCTCGGCTACGCCCTCGCCGAGGGCAATGCGCGGCTCGTCACCGCCCGCGGCGTGGCCCTGGACGCGCAGGAAGCGCCCGAAGAGGCCGCAGCGCGCTCATGAGCACGTACTTCGACTGCTCCGACCCGGAGCAGACGGCCGCCGGCCTCCAGGCGGCCGGCGCCGCCGTACGCCGGGGCGGGCTCGTCGTGCTCGCCACCGACACCGTCTACGGCGTCGCGGCCGATGCCTTCTCCCCGCAGGCCGTGGGTGCGCTGCTCGCGGCCAAGGGGCGGGGGCGCCACAAGCCCTCCCCCGTGCTGGTGGACTCTCCGGCGGCGCTCCAGCAGCTGACCGATGAGCTTCCCGAACCCGCCGAGGCGCTGATCGAGGCGTTCTGGCCGGGAGGTCTCACGCTCGTGGTGCGCCACCGGGCGTCGTTGGACTGGGACCTCGGCGAGACCGGCGGCACGGTTGCGGTCAGGATGCCCGACCACCCCCTGGCGTTGGACCTGCTTTCGGCTACGGGCCCGCTCGCCGTGTCCAGCGCCAACCTGACCGACCGGCCCTCCCCCCAGGAGTGCGCCGAAGCACGAGGCATGCTGGGGGAATCGGTCGCCGTCTACCTCGACGGGGGGCGCACGCCCGGTGCCGTCTCTTCGTCGATCGTGGACCTCAGCGGTGCGGGACCGCTTCTCGTCCGTGAGGGGACCATCCCGGAGGCCGACCTCCGAGAGGTGGTGCCCGCCCTCCGGCGGAAGTGACCTCCCCGCACACCGGGACCCGGCCTCCTGCCCGTGGAGCCCCCACGGGAACGCCCCGGCCAGGGCCCGGTGATCGGCGACGTGCCCTCGCTCCGCGGGCCACGCGGCGTCGCAGGGCATCCG
>NZ_JBHYMF010000178.1:0-14223 GCF_042742855.1 Streptomyces sp. NPDC058877
CGGAGGAAAATCTCCGGGCCGGCCCTCGCATCGTGATCAGTTGTCGTACTCGTCCAGCGGCGGGCAGGAACAGACCAGGTTCCGGTCGCCGAAGGCACCGTCGATGCGGCGCACCGGCGGCCAGTACTTGTCCGCGACCGAGACGCCGGCCGGGAAGACCGCCTCCTCGCGCGTGTACGGGTGGTTCCACTCGCCGCCCAGCGCAGCCGCGGTGTGCGGGGCGTTGTGCAGCGGGTTGTCATCGCCGGGCCACTGGCCGGAGGCGACCTTCTCGATCTCGCTCCGGATCGCGATCATCGTGTCGCAGAAACGATCGAGCTCGGCCAGGTCCTCGGACTCCGTCGGCTCGATCATCAGGGTGCCGGCCACCGGGAAGGACATCGTCGGCGCGTGGAAACCGTAGTCGATGAGACGCTTGGCGATGTCGTCGACGGTGACGCCGGTCGCCTTGGAGAGCGGACGCAGGTCCACGATGCACTCGTGCGCGACCAGACCGGCCGGACCGGTGTAGAGCACCGGGTAGTGCGGCTCCAGGCGCTTGGCGATGTAGTTCGCCGCGAGCACGGCGACCTGGGTGGCCCGCTTGAGGCCTTCGCCGCCCATCAGCCGCACGTACGACCAGGAGATCGGAAGGATGCCGGCGGAGCCCCACGGGGCGGCCGAGATCGGGCCGACACCGGTCTCCGGGCCCGCGGTGGGCTGGAGCGGGTGGTTCGGCAGGTACGGGGCGAGGTGGGCCCGCACGCCGACCGGGCCGACACCGGGGCCACCGCCGCCGTGCGGGATGCAGAAGGTCTTGTGCAGGTTCAGGTGGGAGACGTCTCCACCGAACTTGCCCGGCTTGGCCAGACCGACCAGTGCGTTGAGGTTGGCACCGTCGACGTACACCTGACCGCCGGCCTCGTGGACCTCGGCGCAGATGTCGGCGACGTGCTCCTCGAACACTCCGTGCGTGGACGGGTAGGTGATCATCAGCACGGACAGCTCGTCGCGGTACTGGGTGATCTTGGCGCGCAGGTCCTCGACGTCGACCTCACCGTCGTCGGCGGTCTTGACGACGACGACCTTCATGCCGGCCATCACGGCGGAGGCGGCGTTGGTGCCGTGCGCGGAGGACGGGATGAGGCAGACGGTGCGCTGCTCGTCCCCGTTGGCACGGTGGTAGGCGCGGACGGCCAACAGACCGGCGAGCTCGCCCTGGGAACCGGCGTTGGGCTGGATCGACACCTTGTCGTATCCGGTGACCTCGGCGAGGCGCTCCTCGAGCTCGGTGATGAGCGTGAGGTAGCCCTGTGCCTGCTCGACCGGGGCGAAGGGGTGGATCTGACCGAACTCGGGCCAGGTGACCGGCTCCATCTCGGTCGTCGCGTTCAGCTTCATGGTGCAGGAGCCGAGCGGGATCATGCCGCGGTCGAGCGCGTAGTCACGGTCCGCGAGCTTGCGCAGGTAGCGCAGCATCGAGGTCTCGGAGCGGTGCGCGTGGAAGACCGGGTGGGTCAGGTACGCGTCGGAGCGCAGCAGACCGGCGGGAACAGCGTCCTCGACGACGGCGTCCAGGGCCTCGATGTCGGCGGTCACGCCGAAGGCGCCCCAGACGGCCGTGATCTGCTCGCGTCCGGTGGTCTCGTCACAGGAGAGGTACACCAGGTCGGCATCGGCGCGGTGGAGGTTCACCCCGGCCTCACGGGCGGCGGCGACGACCTCGTCGGCCCTTCCGGGCACGCGGACCGCAAGGGTGTCGAAGAAGGAGCCGTGCACGACCTCGACGCCACCGGCGGTGAGGCCCGCGGCGAGGATCGCGGCGTACCGGTGGGTGCGCCGCGCGATCTGCTTCAGGCCGTCGGGGCCGTGGTAGACCGCGTACATGCCGGCCATGACGGCGAGCAGCACCTGGGCCGTGCAGATGTTGCTGGTGGCCTTCTCCCGGCGGATGTGCTGCTCACGGGTCTGCAGGGCCAGACGGTAGGCGCGATTGCCGTCGGCATCGACGGAGACGCCCACCAGACGGCCGGGGAGGGAGCGGGCGTGCTTGTCCTGGACGGCCATGTAGCCGGCGTGCGGGCCGCCGAAGCCCATCGGCACGCCGAAGCGCTGGGTCGTGCCGACGGCGATGTCGGCGCCCAACTCGCCGGGCGGCGTGAGCAGCGTCAGCGCCAGCAGGTCGGCGGCGACGGTGACGATCGCACCGAGCTCGTGGGCGGCGTCGACGAGCGGCTTGACGTCGCGGACGGCGCCGGAGGCACCCGGGTACTGGAGCAGCACGCCGAAGACGCCGCGCTCGGCGACCTCGGCGGGAATGCCCTCGCTCAGGTCGGCGACGACGACCTCGACGCCGGTCGGCTCGGCGCGGGTCTCGATGACGGCGATGGTCTGCGGCAGGGCGTCGGCATCGACGAGGAAGACCCCGTTCTTGACCTTCCCGACGCGCCGGGAGAGCGCCATGGCCTCGGCCGCGGCGGTGCCCTCGTCGAGGAGGGAAGCGCCGGAGGTCGGCAGACCGGTCAGGTCGGCGACCACGGTCTGGAAGTTGAGCAGCGCCTCGAGGCGGCCCTGTGAGATCTCGGGCTGGTAGGGCGTGTAGGCGGTGTACCAGGCCGGGTTCTCCATCACGTTCCGGAGGATGACCGGCGGGGTGAAGGTCCCGTAGTACCCGAGGCCGATCATCGGGGCGAGGACCTGGTTGCGGTCGGCGAGCGAGCGGAGCTCGGCCAGGACCTCGGCCTCGGTGCGCGCGCCCGGCAGGCCCAGCGCCTCGGCGTTCTTGATCACGTCCGGCACCGCGGCGGCCGTGAGCTCGTCGAGCGAGCCGTAACCGACCTGGGCGAGCATCTTGGCCCGGGCTTCGGCGTCGGGCCCGATGTGCCGCTGCTCGAACGGGATGCCCTGTTCGAGCTCGGAGAGCGGAATGCGGTTGGCGGTCATGTACGGAGGCCTCCTGGTCGTCACGACCTGCGAGGGGCACCACGGCGCGGGTGCCCGGACGGCCTCCCCCTCTGTCATCTCAACCTGAGAGCTTCACCGGCACGCCTCGCGGCACGCCGGCTTTCACCGTCGGTGAGGGCGGAATGCCGTCGGACATCCGCCCTGCTTTCCAGAGTGACCTCGTCCGCGCGGTACAGGGGCCTGAGAGATTCCGGGGAGGATTTGCTCCTTCGGCGCCCACCGGAAGGTTCTTCCGGGGGACTCTCCCGCACGGGGTCGCCAGCCACAACCAGCCTACCAGCGAGGTTGCGACTCCCATCGCTCAAGTGGCCGACATCCCAGATGTGCCTTTTCGTAGGTGTAGAGCAGTTGCGACCAGTTGGAGGGACCGTGCAGACCGATATCGATCCGCGCAGCCTGATAGGCCGCAAGGCGTTCGACCGCAGTGGGCACAAGATCGGAACCGTGGACGAGGTGTACCTGGACGACGCGACCGGGATTCCGGAGTGGGCCGCGGTCCGTACGGGCCTGTTCGGCCGGGACGCCTTCGTCCCCCTGGAACCGAGCGACCTGCTCGACGACGGCCTCCACATCCCGTACGAGCGGGCCCTCATCAAGGACGCCCCGGACTTCGGGGTGGGCCGCCACCTCTCCCCCCAGCAGGAACTCCAGCTCTACCGCCACTACGGCCTCGCCCTGCCGCCCCCGCCCACGGACGCCCCGGACAAGGACTTCGGCCGCCTGGCGGGCCAGGACGGCTCCTGAGACCGCGTCCCGTGGCGGCATCCGCGGGGTTGTTGCCGCCACGGGGCGCACGACCGGCCGCCGGCGGGTTCGTCCTCCCCGCGTCACGGCACCGCGCCCCCCGGCATCAGCGGCACGGGCTCCGCGGGCACCAGCTCCGGGTCGTCCACGGAGAACGTCCGCACCCTGCCCGGCGCGGACCACGGCTCTTCGAACCGCACCGTGACCCTGCCGACCCCGCTCCCCTGGACCCAACCGACCCCGTGCACGGCGTGCCGCACGTCGTGCCCGGGCGACCAGTGCCTCTCCACGGGCTCCGGGGCCCCGGACTCGGCCGCTTCCCCGACGGTCGCACCGGGGCCTCCCGCAGTCCCCGCCTCCTCCGCACCAGGACCTCCCGCGGTACCCTCCCCTCCTCCTCCGGGCTCCGCGCCGGCACCCGCCTCCGCCTGGGCGAACAGGTCCTCCTGCGTGTAGTCGGCGAGCCCGCTCACCCCCACCCCCAGCAATCGCACGCCCCCCGTCGTGTCCACGGCTTCGAGGAGCCGCCCAGCGGCCTCCCGCACCACGCCGGGATCGTCCGTCGGCCCCCGCAGCGTCTCGGACCGGGTGAGCGTCGAGAAGTCGTAGCGCCGCACCTTCAGGACGATGGTCCGTCCCGAGTGCCCCGAGGAGCGGAGCCGCCCCACGCACCGCTCCGCAAGCCGTTCGACCTCGGTCCGGATCCGTACCCGGTCGTGGAGGTCCACGTCGAAGGTGTCCTCGACGGACACCGACTTGGCGTCCCGCTCGGCCACCACGGGCCGTTCGTCGTGCCCCTGGGCCATCCGGTACAGCGAGGTGCCGTGCGCCCTCCCCAGCAGCCGCACGAGCTCGTCCTCACCCGCTTCCGCGAGGTCGGAGACGGTGGCCATCCCGGCACGTCGAAGGTGCTCCCCGGTGGCCGGACCGACCCCGGGCAGGATGCGTACCGACCGCGGCCCGAGGAGCCCCTTCTCGGTCCCGGGTTCGATGACGACGAGTCCGTCCGGCTTGGCCTCCTCCGAAGCGATCTTCGCGATCATCTTGGACCCGGCCAGCCCCACCGACCCGGTGAGCCCGGTCGCCGCGAGGATGTCCTCCCTCAGCCGCTCCCCCGCGGCCCGCGCGCCCGCGCTGTCGTCGGCGACGCCGCCGGCTTCGAGGTCCACGAAGGCCTCGTCGAGGCTCAGCGGCTCCACGAGCGGGGAGAGCTCCCGGAGCAGCCCCATGACCCGGTCGCTGATCGACCGGTAGAAGGCGAAGCGCGGCACGAGGTACGCCGCATTCGGTGCCAGTCGCCGCGCCTGCCCCATGGGCATGGCCGAGTGCACTCCGAAGCGACGCGCCTCATAGGAGGCCGTGGCGACCACCCCGCGCGGCCCTAGACCGCCGACCACCACGGGTTTTCCGCGCAGACTGGGCTTCGCCGCCTGCTCGGCAGCGGCGAAGAAGGCATCCATGTCGAGGTGCAGGATCGTGGGCGCGGATCTCACGTTCCCGATGTTGCCTCACACCACTGACAACGGCCGGGCCGGCCGGGCCGCACCGGAGTCGGCCGTGGGAAGGCCAGAGCCTCCCCGGGACGTCCCACCGGGGTCAGACGGCCCTGTCGCGCCGCCGTCGTGCCAGCTCATCGCCCGGATTGTGCCTGATCAGCGTCTCACCGGTGTCGATCCGCTCCCCGTGCAACTGCGAGAGCGCCGCCTCGACGTCACGCCAGACCACGCCGACGGCGATGCCGAAGACGCCCTGCCCCCCCTGGAGCAGGTCGACCACCTCGTCGGGCGACGAGCACTCGTACACCGTGGCCCCGTCGCTCATCAGCGTCATCCGCTCCAGGTCCTGGAAGCCCCGGGCGCGCAAGTGCTGCACGGCGGCCCGAATGTTCTGGAGGGCCACCCCGGTGTCGAGGAAACGCTTGACGATCTTCAACACGACGACGTCGCGGAAGCTGTACAGCCGCTGCGTCCCCGACCCGTAGGCGGGCCGCACGCTCGGTTCCACGAGCCCGGTGCGCGCCCAGTAGTCCAGCTGTCGGTAGGTGATCCCGGCTGCGGCGCAGGCCGTGGGGCCGCGGTAGCCGATCGCTTCTCCGGCCGGCCCCGTACCGCCGTCCGTGTCCGTTCCGAAGTCGCCCACACTGCCGTGAAGCGGATACGGACCACTCCCTCCGGACGCGTGCCCGAGGGAGCTCCCTGCCCTACCGTCCGCGCTGCTCATCACGCCGACCCTCCGTCCTTGACCTGCCCACACGAAGGTAGGCAGTCACTCGGGGTGCGTCAACGATCGCCACACTCGGCACGCCGAGTGATAATCACCCTGAGAGTGGTTTCGCGTGCCCCTCTCCGGGAAAGGCTAGTCGAATGGTCTGACAGCACCCCGCGAACGGCCTCCGGCAACGCCGCCCCGTTTCACTGGTTGCTGCTCCCGAAGTCCTCCGGCGAGATCTGGTCGAGGAATTCGCGGAACTTCTCCACCTCGTCCTCCTGCTCGTCCGGAATCGCGATGCCCGCATCGTCCAGCACGCCGTCGCTGCCGAAGATCGGCGTCCCGGTGCGGAGGGCCAGCGCTATCGCGTCCGACGGCCGCGCACTCACCTCGACGCCGCTGGCGAAGACCAGCTCGGCGTAGAAGACCCCGTCACGCAGATCCGTGATGCGGACTTCGGTGAGCTCCTGCCCCACGGCCTCCAGCACGTCCTTGAAGAGGTCGTGCGTCAACGGTCGCGGCGGGGCCATCCCCTGCTGGGCGAAGGCAATCGCGGTCGCCTCCCCCGGTCCGATCCAAATGGGGAGGTATCGATCGCCTCCCACTTCGCGCAGGAGCACGATCGGCTGGTTGGAGGGCATTTCCACGCGGACACCCACAACGTCGAGCTCGTTCACACAGCAACCCTAGGACGTGCCCGACCGGTTTGGATAGTCGGGCCCCCTCACGGTCGCATTCCGATTCACTGCAACCGAACGCCCAGGGCGGTCTGGACGAGAGCCGCGTGCAACCGCACCGACTGGGCGGCGAGCTCCTTGGCAGTGGCCTCCGCATGCGCCCTGGTCTGCGGGTTACGGTGGCGCCGCAGGGGTGCGACGACCTGCTCGATCAGCCCCGCCTCCCGGTCGGCAGCCGCCTTGACGGCCCTCAGGTGGCGGGGTTCCAGACCGAACCTCCCCAAGCCCGCAACGAGCCTGGCGACGATCACCGCCTCGGCGTCATAACCGCCGCCCTCCGCCTCGGCGATCAGACCGTACGACTCCCACTCGGTGAGTTCCGTCTCGGTCACCTCGGCGGCCGCAATCAGCTCGGCACGCCCGATGCGGCTGACGGTCGGCGGTTCCGCCCCCGCATCCTGCCCCCAGGACCCCTCGAGGGGGTCCCGCCGACGCCCGGGTGCGGGAAGGTTGACCTGCTCCCCCCTCGCAAGGGCGTCGAGGTGCTCACGGATGACCTTCAGCGGAAGGTAGTGGTCCCGCTGCATCCGCAGGATCTGGGCCAGTCGCTCCACGTCCTGCGGACTGAACTTGCGATATCCGGAAGCCGTCCTACGGGGCTCGACCAAGCCCTCGGCCTCAAGAAACCTGATCTTGGAGATCGTCACTTCGGGAAATTCGTCGCGCAGCTGGCTCAGCACCGTGCCGATGCTGACCAGTCGGTCGCCCGCAGTGGCGGTGCCGGACTCGGCACCGCCCGTCGGTGTTCGCAGCATGAACCTTCCCTGAAGGAGATTCCCCGAGGCGTCACACGCCTCGCTGGCTCGAGTAGAAGACCAAGCGGTACTTCCCGATCTGCACCTCGTCGCCGTTCGACAGGACGGCCGAGTCGATCGGCTCGCGGTTGACGTACGTGCCGTTGAGGCTGCCGACGTCGGAGACGGTGAAGCTGCCGTCCTGGGCCCGCCGGAACTCGACGTGCCGCCGGGAGACCGTGAAGTCGTCCAGGAAGATGTCGCTCTGCGGATGACGGCCGGCCGTCGTCAGCTCGCTGTCGAGCAGGAAACGGCTGCCCGAATTAGGACCCCGGCGCACCACGAGGAGCGCGGAACCGGGCGGAAGTGCCTCCACGGCCGCCAGCGCCTCGGGCGAGAGCGAGGGCAGCTGCGTCTGGCCCGTGATCTCCGCTTCGTAGGCCTCCAGGCCCGAGATGGAAATCGTCGACGTCGTCTCCGACGCGCGCTCAGCAGCGACCCCGCCCCGCAGCGGCGTACCGCAGTGGGAGCAGAAGCGGCTGTCGGCCGTGTTGCGGTGACCGCACCTCGTACACACCGGCATGGACGCATCCTCCTGCCGCGGCTGCCCCGCGGAGGTCTGTGTCGCGTACGGGTCGGACGTAAACCCTCCACCCGTACTTGAGGTTGATGGTTCCCCGAAACCTATGCGTGCGGCCCCGGCGGGGTCAACAGAAGACGCGCCCTGCGCGCCCGAAATGTCACCGCCCCGACCTTCGATCTCGTCACGGAAGAGCGGGCGTTCCCCACCCTGCTCCTCGCTCTGGGCGTGGCGCGACGCGGCGTGCTTGGCGTTGCCGCCGTCCTCGCGTGCGCTCTTGCCGAACAACTTCGCAAACAACTTCACGGGCGATTCCCCTTGACCGAAACAGACCCGCCCGTGGGGCAGGACGAACCGAGATCCTTCACACCTGCCGACCCGGACACCTTCACAACGTCCGTATCCTCCGGACAGTTTCCACCACGCACCACCCTTGTGGTGCGCCGACCCCCCGCAACGGCTTGCGCTTGTCGCGGGCCCCGTCTCATATCCTTCTCACTGCGATGACGACTGAGCGTAGTCAGGCCGCTTCGCGGGTCGCAAGGCGTCGACGACGATCTTCGTCGCTTGCTCCACCGTGGCCGTGGCCTGCTCCTTCTCCAGGGTCTGCACGACGCCACCGGGGATGTTGAGCGCGGGCTCAAGATCCTCGGGCTTGCCGATGACCTTGAAGACGTACGGAGCGGTCACCTTCGTTCCATCGATCTGCATGTCTTCACCGCTGCCGGTGAAATAGCTGTCCGCGACGACGCGGACACCGTTCACCTGGATCGCCTCGGCCCCTGCCGCACGCAGCTCCTGGATGGCGTCGAGCAGCATGTCGGACTCGACGGCCCCGGTGGGGTCACCGATGGTCAGGGTGATGCCCGGGCCTTCGGCCATGACGGTACCGGCCAGGATGCCGAGTTGCCGCTCCCTCTCCTGGGTCTGCTTGCGGGCCTCTTCGGCCTGGTCCGAACTGGACTCCAGCTCGGAGCGCTGCTTCTCCAGACGGGCCTTCTCGTCCTCCAGGCGCTGTGTGCGGTCGTCGAGTTCGTCGAGGATCCTCACCAGGTCCTCCCGCCGGGCCCCGCGCAGCGCACTGTTGTCACTCGTCGAGGAGACCTGGATGGCCAGGCCGAGACCGAGGACGAACAGCAGGAGCGCCACGACGAGTTGGGCTCGGGTGATGCGCGGCGGCCACAGGGCGGCAGCCAACCGCCGCCGCCCGCTCGGCTCGGCCGGCGCAGGGGCGGGAACAGGGGCAGGCGCAGGCTCAGGGGCGGGAACGGGGGCAGCAGGGGGCTCGGACGCCACGACCGGCTCGAGGGCCCGGACGGCCTCGGGTGCCGACTCGGGCTCCTCGACGTCCGGCTTCTTCGTCTCCGGCTCCGCAGCCGTGGGCTGCGCGGCACCGGACGCCTCGCCCCCGGTCCTCTCCGCGTTCCCCTCGGACTTCTCGGGGTCCCCGGGCCGCTCGTGGTTCTGTGGGTTCTCGCTCATCGGCCTCACGCCCGGAAGACGTGACGTCGAATGGCGGCCGCGTTGGAGAAGATGCGGATGCCGAGGACGACGACCACGCCGGTCGACAGTTGTGCGCCCACGCCCAGCTTGTCGCCGAGGAAGACGATCAGTGCGGCCACGACCACGTTGGAGAGGAAGGAGACCACGAAGACCTTGTCGACGAAGATCCCGTCGAGCATGGCCCGGAGGCCGCCGAAGACCGCGTCGAGGGCTGCGACCACGGCGATCGGAAGATAGGGCTCGACCACCGCCGGAACCTCGGGACGGACCAACAGTCCGACCACCACTCCGACGATGAGGCCCAGTACGGCGATCACGATGTGCCCTTCCCTGTGTCTGCCGCGGCCCGGCCGGAGGGCGTCGCCACCCCGGCCCCCCTCGGCTCTGCGGTACGTACGGTCAGGCTAGGCGCAGCCGGAAGGCTCACGTCGCCCTCGACCGAGATCCGACGCCTGATCCCGAAGTTCTCCACGAGCGCATGCAGGTACTGCCCGTCAGCGCTGTCCTGGAACGTGGTGCTCAGCCGCTGTCCGTCCCCGATGGCGAGGACGGTGTAGGGCGGCACCAGAGGCTTGTTGTCGACCAGTATGGCGTCACCGGCGGCCCGGATCGCGGACAGCGATGTCAACCGCTGCCCGTTGATCGCGACCGCCTCCGCGCCCGACTCCCAGAGTCCGTTGATCACCCGCTGCATGTCCCGGTCGCGAACCCGTCCCGTATCGGAGAAGCCCGCGCTCTCCCGCGGACCGCCGCCACCGGTGTCGGTCCCCTTGGCGTCGTCGATGACGAGCTTCACTCCAGGGCCGTGCACGGGGGTTCCGCCCGAGAGCAGGGTCACCAGCTCGGCCTGGTCGCCGCCGTGCTGCTGCAGTGCCTGCCGCTGGCTCCCGCGGACCTCGGCGCCGATCCGCTCGATGTCCCGTTCCAGCTGGTCGGCGGAGGACGCTTCCTTCTCGATCCGGTCGATCAGGTCCTGCCGCTCCTTGGCGACGACGGGCGCGGAGATCCGCGCCTCGGCCGCCCCGACGGTGACCACGACGGCAGCGAGCAGGAGCCCCGCGGCGACGCCCAGCTTGGACCGGATGCTGTGGGACGCCTGGGTGCCCTCGGCCGCACGCCGGGCCGTCGCCTCGGCGTAACCGTCGTCGAGCGCATGGTCGATCACGTTGTTCAGCAGCGACATGGACGCGTCCGGGCGCGGTGGCTGTGAACCGGTGCTCCGAATGGGGGGCTGCTGCGACATGCCGCACATCGTCGCACGTCGTGCGCCCTACCGCCGAATGGCCCCTCCACGGGGTCGGGCGGCTCCCTCTCGGGTGCCGCCCGACCGATGGCCCGGCCCCTCAGTCACCTGCGCTGTCGACGACCGCGGCCCACTCGTCGAGGAGGGCTTGTGCGGAGGCGTCGTCAGGCCCTTCCGCCCACAGATGGGTGACGGCCTCGGCGGGGTCGGGCAGCACCATCACCCAGCGCCCGTCGGCCTCGACCACCCGGACCCCGTCCGTGGTGTCCACGGACCTGCTGCCCGCGGCCTCCACCACCCGGCGCATGACCAGCCCCTTCACCGCCCACGGGGTCGCGATGTCCTTCTTCAAGACGTGCGCCCGCGGGATCCGGGCATCGATCTGGCTCAGGGTGAGCTGTGTCCGCGCCACCAATCCGATCAAGCGCACGAAGGCGGCTGCGCCGTCGAAGACACTGCTGAATTCGGGCACGATGAAGCCTCCGCGCCCGTCTCCGCCGAAGATCGTCGAGTCTTCCCGTCCGACCCTGGTGAGGTCATCGGGCGAGGTGGTCGTCCACTCCACCTGGGTGCCGTGGTAGGCAGCGACCTGCTCGGCGATTCGGGTCGTCGTGACCGGCAGTGCAACACGTCCGGAGCGCCGCTCGGCGGCCACCAGGTCCAGCATCACCAGGAGCGCCCTGTCGTCCTCGATGATCCGCCCGCGTTCGTCCACGAGCGAGAGCCGTTCGCCGACGGGGTCGAACCGCACGCCGAACGCCGCCCGCGCCGAGGCCACGATCTCCCCCAACCGTACGAGGCCGGCCCGCCTGCTCTCGGCCGACTCGGTGGGCCGGGACTCGTCGAGCCCCGGGTTGATCGTCAGGGAGTCGACCTGGAGCCGTCCGAGCAGGCTGGGCAGGACGAGCCCGGCGCTGCCGTTGGAGGCGTCCACGACGACCTTGAGCCCGGCTTCCGCGATCCCGGTGGTGTCGACGTTCCTCAGCAGCGAGCCGGTGTACGAGTCGAAGACGCTCGCGGGGAAGGAGAGGTCGCCGATCTCTCCGGGGAAGGCACGCCGGTACTCCTGCCGCGCGAACACCCGGTCGAGCTTGCGCTGACCGCCCTGCGAGAGGTCCGCCCCCCGTTCGTCGAAGAACATGATGTCGACGGAGTCCGGCACACCGGGCGAGGTCCGCACCATGATGCCGCCCGCACTGCCCCGCGCGGTCTGCTGCCGCGCGACCGGAAGGGGCACGTTTTCCAGGTCGCGCACGTCGATCGCGCTTGCCTGCAGTGCGGAGATCACCGCCCGCTTCAGCGCTCGCGCACCCCGGGAGTGGTCACGTGCGGTGGTGACGGTCGCGCCCTTCTTCAGGGTCGTGGCGTACGCCCCTGCGAGCCGGACGGCCAGCTCGGGCGTGATCTCCACGTTCAGGATGCCGGAGACCCCCCGTGCTCCGAAGAGGTGGGCCTGCCCGCGGGATTCCCAGATGACGGACGTGTTGACGAAGGCGCCGGCCTCGATCGTCTTGAACGGGTAGACCCGGACGTTGCCCTGGACGATCGATTCTTCACCGATCAGGCACTCGTCGCCGATGACGGCCCCGTCCTCGATCCGGGCCGCCCGCATGATGTCGGTGTTCTTGCCGATCACACAGCCCCGCAGATTGCTCTGCTGCCCGACGTAGACGTTGTCGTGGACGACCGCCTTGTGCAGGAAGGCTCCGCTCTTGACGACCACGTTCGAGCCGATGACGGTGTGCTCCCGGATCTCCGAGTCCGCTTCCACCTTCGCGTAGTCGCCGATGTAGAGCGGCCCGCGCAGTACGGCTTCGGGGTGGACCTCGGCGCCTTCCGCGACCCACACCCCGGGCGAGATCTCGAACCCGTCGATGTCGACTTGGACCTTGCCCTCCAGGACGTCCGCCTGGGCCTTCACATAGCTCTCGTGGGTGCCGACGTCCTCCCAGTAGCCCTCGGCGACATAACCGTAGATCGGCTTGCCGTCTTTCATCAGCTGGGGGAACACATCGCCCGACCAGTCGACCGGAACATCAGCCTCGACGTAGTCGAAGACCTCGGGTTCCATCACGTAGATGCCGGTGTTCACGGTGTCCGAGAAGACCTGCCCCCAGGTGGGCTTCTCCAGGAAGCGTTCGACCTTGCCCTCCTCGTCGACGATCGTGATCCCGAATTCCAGTGGGTTCGGAACCCGTGTCAGACAGACCGTGACGAGGGCACCCTTCTCCTTGTGGAAAGCGATGAGGTCGGTGAGGTCGAAATCGGTGAGCGCATCACCGGAGATGACGAGGAAGGCGTCGTCCTTCAACGCCTCCTCGGCGTTCTTCACACTTCCCGCTGTACCGAGCGGCTTCTCCTCGTTGGCATACGTGAGCTCCATCCCGAGCTCTTCTCCGTCACCGAAGTAGTTCCTGACGAGAGAGGCGAGAAACTGCACGGTGACGACGGTCTCGTTGAGACCGTGCCTCTTGAGCAGTCGTAGGACGTGCTCCATGATCGGCCGGTTCACCACCGGCAGCAGAGGCTTGGGCATGCTCGAGGTCATGGGGCGAAGGCGGGTTCCTTCGCCACCGGCCATCACGACGGCCTTCATGTCGGAAGCGTCCTCCTTGAAGAGACGACGGTCCTGCCGACTTCACCCGTCTGCTCAGGGACCCTCGGTCATCCTCGTTGTTGCCGGCGACGCTGCTCGACACGGGGACAGACGGGCTCAATCGGTTGCGGTATCCGCCTTCACGAGTCGACGGACCTGGACCACGTAGAGGATCCCTGCCCACCAATAGAGAGTTGTACCCCATCCAGCGAAGGCCCACCCGAAAACTTCAGCGAGTGACGAAAGCCAGCCCGTTCCGTCACTGAGAAGCAGCAACGGGAACGCATACATCAAGTTGAAAGTAGCGGCCTTCCCGAGGAAGTTCACCTGGGGCGGCGGGTAGCCGTGCCGACGGAGGATTGCCACCATCACGAGCAGCATGGCCTCGCGCGCCAGTAGGGCGATCGTCAGCCACAGTGGCAGGATTTCCCGCCAGGTGAGCCCGACGAGGGTGGACAGGATGTACAAACGGTCGGCGGCGGGGTCGAGTAGTCGGCCGAGGCTGCTGATCTGGTTCCAGCGTCGCGCGAGTTTGCCGTCCAGGTAGTCGCTGATGCCGCTGAGCGCCAGGACGAGAAGCGCCCAACCATCGCTCTTGGGCCCACCGAACTCGGGGCGGAGGATCAGCCACAGAAACAGCGGCACGCCGACGAGGCGCGCCATGCTGAGAATGTTGGGGATGGTGAGGACCCGGTCGGTCTGAACGCGAGTCTCCTGGACCTCCACCCGGGGGCCTCCTGCTGGAACGGTGCCGACATTGCCCCCCGACCCTACCCTCAGCCGCTGCGACCGGACGCACAGGCCCCCTCCTCCCCCGAAATCGGCAGAAGAGTTCGGCCTAGAACGCAAAAATGCCTCAGCCCCCGGACCAGGTCCAGGGGCTGAGGCTAAAATTTGTTCGGCGGTGTCCTACTCTCCCACAGGGTCCCCCCTGC
>NZ_JBHYMF010000179.1:0-14220 GCF_042742855.1 Streptomyces sp. NPDC058877
GAGGCCCTGCCTTCATGCCCACAGCCGGCCACGATCACCCGATCGAGACTCCCGTTCGACGCCCACCCCTCAAGACCGGAACGACAACAGCTACTTAAGGGCCTCAGAACCCCGCAGACGGGCGCACAGGGCCGGGAAAGATCATACGTGGGGTGGGTGCCGCATCCGCTACCTGCCGACGGGAATGGGACTGTCGGCAGGCGGCACTGCACGGATCCGTCCGCGAGGTCAAACGTCGGGTGTGTCAGAGCCGTCTTGTGGTGAACAAGGTGGTCCCGTGTACCGCGTGAACTTCCTTCCGATCGGTCTCGGTAAACCCGACCTTGGCCAGCACTCTGCGAGAAGCGGTGTTCCAGTCCCAGACGGTGTGAACGCCGCCGCAATTCCCCACCCCCAGCGTCACGGAATGGGCCATGGGGATGGCGGAGGTGCGTCGTTGTCTCCATGGGGATGCCACACCCTCCCGGGCCGCCCGATAGTCAGCCGAGGTTCAGCGACGGGGCGGGCAGTCAAGGATGAGCGCAGCTCATCGCCTTGGCGACGCCGCAGGCGTCCTTGACGGCCCGGCTCGGCCCGCACACTTCGAGATCGGGCGGCCCTTTCGGTCGGCACGGTCATGCCGAGGCCGGCATGTGCTGCTCCCCGCGCACGCGGGGATGGTCCCGAGGACGCCGTGCTCAACATGCCGCCCTATCAGATGTGGGTCCGCGGCGCGGTCGAGCTGGGCGAGTGGTGGCTCGGCGCGGGCTGCGGCTGTCGCGGATCGCGGCTGCTGGCCGTCGAGGCGAACGGCTCGCCCGCCTTCGCGCAGTACCGGCCGGCCGAGGACAAGAACGGCTGGACGCCGTGGGGAATCACGGTGCTGGAGATCACTGACGGCCGGATCGCCGCCATGACCAACCACATGGACACCGACCGCCTGTTCCCGCTGTGGGGTCTGCCCATGCGGTTGCCCGCCACCGCCGCCGGTGCCTGACGGGACCTCGTGCCGCAGCGTCTCCGTCAGGTGGGTCGGCGCCGGTAACAGCCCGAGGCGCTGACCGGCACCGCGCAGGACCTGGTCGGGGGTAGTCACCTCCCGGACCATGGCCGGGCGTCGGATTGCCCGGTGAGCAGCAGTGCCAGGGGGTCCTGCAGAGCCGCCTTCACCGGGACGGCAGTGGCGCGGAGAGCGACAGTCCGCAGTTGCTGGGGCCTCCCGGCGGTCCGCGACTCCGCGACGGGCACGACCCGACGAAAAGATCTTGAGAGATTTCCGCAGGGCCGTCGATCCGATGTCGATACGGAGGGCGGCACGGATGCCGCGGCGGCGTCGGATGCCCTGGAGGCCGAGGTCGGAGACTGTCCTCGCAGGAGCGGGGGCTCTTTCTCGCGGGGGCTCGCGCCCGTTCCGCACAGCGTCGGTCCCGTCGTCGGCATCCCGCTCAGGCGCGCGAAAGCACAGCCGTCGAGGAGCGGGACGACAGCCTCGGGGTGGGCCCCGCACCGCGCGAGGAGGGGGAGCGGAAGCCTGAGAACGGGCAGGTGCCCGCGGGCAGGCCTCGCCCACCGTCGCCTTGGGATTGCCCGGACGGCCGAGGCGACGCTTTCGACCGCGCGGGTGGCGCTTGCGGACCGCTTCGTGCAGAGCCGGTTCCGCGCCGCGGCCGCCCTCGCAGGTCCACGGCACCGACAAGAGCGCTGGCAGACCGGCCCGCGAGGAGGACAACCGCTTGCCCGTGTCGCCGGGCGCGTCGCCAGACTCAGGTGTCGGACGTCAGGGAGGAGGCGCAGCCCGCGCGGACCGCAGTGGAACGGTTCACCGTGGGCACCGGACTTCTCGGCATCGTCGCTCCCGCCAGCGGCAGGACGATCGACAAGGCCTTCCGCACGCGCCTCTGCCCGGGTTCTCGGGCAGGACCCGCACCGTGGTGTCGCCCGTCACCGTCACTTGGGAGACTGGGCCCGCTCAGGCTTCGGGGCGTGTGCGGTTCGCGGTGCGGAAGCCGTGACGGGCGCGCCAGGACAGGACCGACCAGCGGGACTGGGCGGAGAGCAGGGACCCCGTGCTCAGCCAGGAGGCGGTGGAGAGGAGGGAGAGAGCGGAGCCGATCGAGCCGGCGGACAGGACGCTCCCCACGGAGCCGATCGAGAGGACGCTGCCGACGGAGCCGATGGACAGGACGGATCCGACGGAGCCGATGGACAGGATCGACTCCTCGGAACCGATGGAGAGGAACGATCCGCGAGAGCGTGGCAGGGGCATGGGGGCATCGTGTCAGCTGTGGGGCGGGGCGGGGACAGGACTTGGCGCAGTCGGCGCGGGGCGTGGTGACGGCACGGCAGGAGGTGCGGCGCGGGAGTGTCGTGGCGAGCATCGTTGCCGGACCGTCGGCCCGATGCTCACCGCCCACGGAGGGGGAACCATGAGGAAGACCGGCCGTTTCGGGGTCTATCTGACCGCCGCGGTCACCGCGCTCGACATCGCACTCGTGCCGCAGCCCGCCGCCGCGGACTGCACGTACACGTCCAGCGGTCTGGTGCCGCTGAACGATCTGGGGACGGGTACGTACAACGGTCTGACCGGCGGTCTGTATCCGGGGGGGCAGCAACGTCCGGCCCGCCGCGCACACCGCGGCGGGGGTGGACCTCGCCCAGAACGCGGTGCTGCCGCGCAATGCCGCCGGTCAGGTCGATCCGGTCAACGGCAAGGTGGTGCTGATCTCGATCGGCATGTCCAACACGACGCAGGAGTTCCAGAAGTCCGTCGCGGCGACGAAGACGTACGGAAACCTGAGCGACAAGCTCGTGATCGTCGACGGCGCGCAGGGCGGCAAGGACGCCTCCGCCTGGGCGAACCCTTCGGACGCCACCTGGTCGGTGCTGGCTAGCCGGCTGTCGAACGCCAATGTGACGCCGGCGCAGGTGCAGGCGGTGTGGCTGAAGGAGCAGTTCGTCGGGGACGACCTGGGGGCGTTCCCGCAGGGTGCGCAGAACCCGCGGAACTCGCTGGCCTCGATCGCGCGCAACGCCCGGGCGAAGTACCCCAACCTGGCGCTCGGCTATGTCGCCAGCCGCATCTACACCTACGCGCCGGCGCGCAGCGCGGGCGCGTACCAGCAGGGCTGGGCGGTCAAGAAGCTGATCCAGGACCAGATCAACGGGGCCTCGGACCTGACCTACGGGGTGGGCGGGGTCGCGCCGTGGCTGTCGTGGGGGCCGTACATGTGGGCTGACGGGGTGGCCGGCGGTGCGCCGGGGCGGAGCGACGGGCTGGAGTGGGCGTGCTCGGATCTGGAGTCGGACGGGGTGCACCCTTCTGCCTCGGGTGAGCAGAAGGTCGCGAACCTGGTGCTGAACCAGTTGTCGACGGACCCGACGTCCACTCCGTGGTTCAACCGGTAGGGGGCCGGAGGTGCCGTACATCGAGATTCCTTCACGGGTGCCGGGGATCCGGGGCCTGATGGCGAGCAAGCCGGCTTCGGGTCGGCTGCTGAGCGGGCTGGCCGAGCAGTTGTTGCGGGGTGACTCGCCGCTGTCGGTGGGTGAGCGGGAGCTGATCGCCGCGTACGTGTCGTACGGCAACGTGACGCGGTACTGCACGGGGTCGCACACCGCAGCCGCGGCACACGCCCATGGCGGGGACTACGCGCTGGTGGAGGCCGTGCAGAAGGACCTGGCGACGGCGCCGGTGAGCGCGCGGATGCGGGCGCTGCTGGCGCTTGCGGGGAAGGTGCGGAGTGATGCCCGCACGGTGGCCGAGGAGGATGTTGCGGCCGCGCGGGCGGCGGGCGCGGACGACGAGACGGTCCATGACACGGTGCTGATCGCTGCGGCGTTCTGCATGTTCAACCGGTACGTCGACGGGCTCGGGGCCATCACTCCGGAGGATCCCGCGGTGTACGACCGGATCGGGGCGACGCTGGTGGCCGAGGGGTATCTGCCACAGGGCTCGGGCTGACGCCGGGGGAACGGGTGTCCTGTGGGGCTCCGGCGGTCGCTTGCCGCCGGAACTCTTCGCCCTGCGGGAAACACAGCACGCGCGAAGATGCCCGGTGGAGCTGATCACCACCAGGATCGATGAGCGATTTTCTGTTCGACTCGGGGGTGAGTGGCTTCTGCTCGCGCGGGTTCCCAGCGAGCTGGACGGTCGCCTTCTTCCGGCTCTCACCGAAGTGGGGAACAGATGCTGAACAGACGGCGGTTGCTGGCGATGGGCGGCGGTGCGGCGACGGCCGGCGGTGCGCTGTTGTGGTGGGGGCAGAGCGCGGCAGGTGCCGAGGCTGACGCGTCGGCCGCTCCGGTCGCCGGCCCCCACGCCCGTCACAAGGGCACGGCGGCGCCGGCGGCGGCCGAGCCGACGGCGGGGACCGGCACACCTCCGCCGCACACGGCGTTCTCGGAGGAGCTGCCGGTGCCCCGGGTGCTCAGGCCGGTGTCCTCGTTCGGTGACACCGATGTGTACGAGCTGGCGATGCAGCACGCGCAGGCGGAGTTCTTCCCGGGCCGTCCCACACCGGTGCTCACCTTCGGCGGGCAGTTCATCGGTCCGACGATCCGTGCCAAGGCCGGTCGCCGGGTGAAGGTGCGGTACGTCAACCGGCTCGACCGGGCGGCGACCGTCCACCTGCACGGCGGGCACGTGCCGCCGGGGAGCGACGGCTTTCCGATGGACCTGCTCGAACCGGGCACGTCCCGGGTCTTCGACTACCCGAACCGGCAGCGGGGCGCGACGCTCTGGTATCACGACCACACGTGTTCCAAGGAAGCCGAGCACGTGTACCGGGGGCTGGCCGGGTTCTATCTGATCGAGGGCCAGGACGAAGCGAGGCTGGGGCTGCCCCGGGGCGCGTACGACGTGCCGATCATGATCCGTGACGCGCGTTTCGACGAGAACGGCGGCATGATCTTCGAGCCGAGCCCGCTGCCGACGACGCTGCACGTCAACGGGCGGCAGAAGCCCTACTTCCGGGTGGACGCGCGCAAGTACCGCTTCCGGGTGCTCAACGCGACTCTGCACCGGAACGTCGAGCTGGACCTGGGTGGTCTGGACATGGTGCAGATCGCCAGCGACGGCGGGCTGTTGCCGGAGCCGCTCCCCCGCAAGAAGATCATGATTGTGCCGGGTGAGCGGGTCGAGATCGTGGTGGACTTCTCGGCTCAGGCCGTCGGCAGCAAGCTGGTGCTCAACGACGTGTTCGACGGCGCCGACGAGCCGGTGATGCGGTTCGACGTGACCCGTCGGGTGGTCGACCCGAGCCGGGTTCCGGGCAGGCTGCGTGAACTGCCCGCGCTGCCGGCCGCGACGGTCGAGCGGGACGTGAAGCTGTCGTTCTCGCCGTCGGGCGAGGAGTTCGCCATCAACGACAAGACGTTCGACCCGAACCGGGTCGACACGCGGATCGTGGAGGGCACCACCGAGATTTGGCGGGTCACGAACACCGACCCCGCCGACACTCCGTTCGGCCCGGTCAACCACACCTTCCACATGCACCTGGTGCCGTTCCGGGTGCTCGACCGGAACGGCGAGCCACCGCTGCCGGGCGAGAACGGGCTGAAGGACACGGTGCTGGTGCGGCCCGGTGAGACGGTGCGGGTACAGGCCACGTTCAGCGGCTACAAGGGCCGCTATCTGTACCACTGCCATCTGCAGGAGCACAGTGACATCGGGATGATGGCGCAGATGGAGATCGTCTGACGCTTCGTCGGAGCGGTGCCGTCGGCCGTGCCGTCGTCGGTCCCGGTCCCCTCGTCGGGGGCCGGGACCGTTGTCGTCTCACCGGACGAGCGTGAGGCCCGAGCGGTCGAGGGCGGGCGTGGCGGAGCGAAGCGTGCGGCGGGCCAGCAGGGTGGCCGGGATCGACAGCAGCACCGCGGCCACGACACCCGCGACGAACCAGCCGTCGGCGTCGTGCTCGGCGGCGTAGGTCGCGGCGGCGGGTCCGACGGCGCCGAGGACGGCGCCGGTGACGGCGTTCGGCAGGCCGACGCCCAGGGCACGGTTCTGCGCCGGGAAGATCTCGGTGAGCAGCTTGGGCAGGACCGAGGTGACGCAGACGAGGTAGACCACGCCGGAGCCGTATGCGAAGAGGAGGCTGGTGAACGTGCCGGTCATCGTCAGGTACGAGACGGAGCCGGTCACGGAGAACAGCACGCCCGCGCCGACCAGGAGGCGGGTGGCTCCGATCCTGTCGGCGAGCAGGCCGATGGGCACGTTGAGGACCATCATCAGCGCCGTGGCGGTCACCACGGCCCACAGCATGGTGCCGGGTGGCGCGAGACGGCCGCCGAGAGCGGGGACGGCTGACGGCCAGGTGCCGCCGACGGCGCCGCTGCCGGCGACCAGCAGGACGGCGAGCAGCACTTGGCGGCGGTGGGTGGAGAGGACCTGGCGCAGCGAGCCGCGGTCGCGGCGGGTGCGGACCTCGCGTTCGAAGACCTCGGTCTCGGCGAGGCGGCTGCGCAGCATGAGCAGGACGAGGCCGAGCATGCCGCCGACGAGGAACGGCACCCGCCAGCCCCAGTCGGCCATCGTGGCCGGACCGAGCGCGGCGGTGAGGACGGCGCCGAGGAGGGAGGCGGTGAACGCGCCCGCGCAGGTGGTGAGCGAGAACAGGCTGCCGTAGGTGGACTTGCGGTGCTCGGGGGCGACCTCCATGAGGTACGTGGTCGCCGCGGGCCATTCGCCGCCGTGGGAGATGCCCTGCGCCATGCGGGCGAGGAGCAGCAGTACGGGGGCGAGCAGGCCTATGTGGGCGTGGCCGGGGGTGAGGCCGATGAGGAGCGATCCGCCCGCCATGAGGGAGACGGCGAGCATGAGGGCGGGGCGGCGGCCGCGGCGGTCAGCGTAGCGGCCGAGGAGGACGCCGCCGAGCGGGCGCATGAGGACGCCGACGCCGAGGACGGCGAAGACGCCGAGGAGGGAGGTGAGGGCGTTGTCGGAGGGGAAGAACTGAGCGGCGAACAGCGGTGCGAACAGGCCGTAGCCGAGCCAGTCGAAGGATTCGATGAAGTTGCCGACGACGGTGGCGGTGACCGCGCGGCGGTGGTCCTTCTTCGGAGGGTGCGCAGACATGGTGGGCCGTTTCTCGGTCGGCGGTCAGACGGCGGCGGCGTAGCCGTGTGCGGTGATGCGGCGGCCGGCCTCGTCGTAGTAGTCGGGGGCGGTGGGAAGGGTGGTCGCCAGGCCGCTGACGTAGCGGTTGTACATGCAGAAGGCGGCGGCGATGAGCACGGTGTCGTGCAGGTGGGTGTCGGTGGCGCCGGCGGCGCGGGCGGCGGCGATCGTGGCGTCGTTCACCGGTGCGGCTTCGGCCTGGACCTCGGCGGCGACGCGGAGCAGGGCCCGTACGAGGGGGGTGACGTCGGCGGTGTCGGGGTCGTGCCGCACCGCATTGACCAGGGCGGCGCCGCCTTCGAGCTGGGCTGCGGCCGCCGCACCGTGGGTGTCGGCGCAGAAGCGGGTGGCGTTGAGTTCGGAGACGTACGCGGCGATCAGTTCGCGCTCTCCCCGGGTGAGGGGCGAGGGGCCGCGCAGCAGGGTGTCCGCGAGGTCGTTGAGGGGGACGGCCGTGTCGGGGCGGTCGGTCATCAGACCGCGGATGCCCGGGAGGTCGTTGGCGAGGGTGATGTGCGGCACCGGTGGGTCCTTAGCTGGTCGGGACGGAGGTCGCGGCCTCATCCTGGGCATGTGCGGGAGCCGCCTGCCAACTCCTCGCTTGCCGAGCCGAGTGGACGCCGTCCCGTGGGCGGGTCGGCGGTCCGGACCGGGGTGGTGTGCCGACGCGGGCGGCCTTCTCGACGACGTGGGCCGGGCAGCCGTCGTGATCTCGGCCGGTGCGGGGCGAGGGGGGGCGAGGGCGGTGTGCACGGTCGTGGGCGGTCGAACGGGAGAACGGCCGACGCGGCCGGCGCCCTCGCTCGGGACTACCGGCCGCGTTACGGTGCGGGCCTCAGTGGCCGACGTCCTGGCGCGGATCGGAATCGGCCTCGAAGCCGAAGCGGTCGTCCTCGACGATATCCGTCACCAGGTTCTTGAAATTCTCCCAGGACGTGTTTCCCTTCCTTTTGGTCGGCATGGATTCTCAGAGGTGCTGCTTCCTCAGCGATCGGTGTGGACGTGGGGAAAAGCGGTTGGAATCGAGCGGTTCCGTCCGGCAGGGATTCGTTTGCTTTCCGGTCCGTTCTGAAAGTGACTCTGGCACGGCTTCACGGGGGCTGTCAGCAGTTTTCGATGGCACAGAACTGCCTGGCATCGTTGTGTCAGAGGAGGCCGCTGCGGGCGGCTTCGAGACCGAGCTGGAAACGGCTGCGGGCTCCGAATCGCTCGGACAGCTGGGAAATGAGCCGGCGTTCGGTGCGCAGCGAGATGCCGAGGCGCCGCGCGGCGGCCTCGTCGGTCAGTCCGTCTGCGAGGTGGCGGAGCAGGGCACGCTCCTGGGAGGTGCAGCCCGTCGCCCCGGGCGCGGGTGTTCCCGGCAGCGGTGCGGCCGCGTCCCACAGCTGCCGGAACAGGATCCGCAGGCCCGCCAGTACGCCCGGTTCGCGCACCAGCACGGCTCCGTCCCCCGGTGCCGCCGGGTCGAGGGGGAGGGCCGCGTCCGATCCGTCCGCGAGGCTCAGCAGCACCGGTAGCGAGGGCAGGAGCCGGACCTCCGCCCCCGCCGCGACCAGGCGCCGCAGTCCCTCGGTGGGGTCCGTGGCCAGGATCCGCACCCTGACGCCGCGCGTCGCCGTTTCCCCCAGCAGGGGCAGGTCGAGCCGCCACGGGTCGTCGGCGTCGGCGTCCGCCGCCGGGGAGGGTGCCAGGGCGAGGAACTCGTCGATGGCCCGGGCTGCGAGGTCGGCCTGTGTCCTGCGGACGGCCTCGGCTCCGGCGAAGCGTTCCGTCCCTCCGCCAGGCAGCGGTTCGCGGCCCAGCGCCGTGTACTCCGTGAGCAGGTCGGCGACCGCGGCCCGGGTCGCGTCGATCTCCAGCTGGGCACGGGCGAGTTCCGACTGCCGGCGTTCAGCAGGGCGCCCAGACCGGCCCGGGGCGGCACCAATCGGCCCGGACGACGGTGTGCCGGTCGGTGTCCAGGGCTCCGGCCAGCCGGTCCACGCCCCAGCCCGGATGCGTCAGCATCAGCCGGTAGACGACTTCCGTGCCCGAATCCAGTCCGAGAACCTCCAGCATCGGAAACCCCCTGAGTCGTCTGCGGGTGCCGGGCACATGCGTGCCACGGCATGTTCGTGGCCGGTGCCGGCTCTGGGACCGGGCCGGGTGGGTGCGGCACACTCGGTGCGTGCACCTCGTCGAGTTCGCGTTCACCAAGCCGCCGGATGCGCCCGAGGCGTCTTACGACGCCCTGGTGGCCGCCCTGTGGGCGGTGTGCGGGCCTGACGACGGCGTGGAGCACGTGCGGGTCCACACCAGCCGGGCCGGTGCCCGGGGCGCGGCGTTCCTGCTGGCCCCGGACGTCGCGCACGCCGTCCAGCGGTGTCGCGCGGTGTGCCAGCGCGCCCTGGCGGGCTCCCCGGTGCTGCACGGCTGGCGGCTGGCGCGGCCCGCCGTCGCCTGAGGGCGCGCGACAGGGGGCGGAGCCTCGCGGGGCCGGGGCCCGGGAGGCAGAGCGGCGCGACGTGATCGGGGTGGTACGGCCACCTGCCGAAGTCTCCGCGTTCCGCGAGCTGTTCCTTGCCACGTCCTCATTCTTGGACTAGCGGACGGCCGGACGCTTCTCTCTGTGTGCGGAGCTGCGGACCGCGGCACGAGGTGAGGTCCGCACGCCAGGAGTTGGCCGCCCGGGCCGAGGCTTCCGACGATGGGGCGTTCCGTACCGCCGCCGAGACGACGAGGACCCACCGGTGCCCCACATCGAGATCGCCAACGACCTTCCCGGCATCAGCGGGCTGATGGCGCAGCGCCCCGACACGGGCAAGGTGCTGTCCGCCGTCGTCGAGACGCTGCTGCGCAGTGGCCCCTCCCCGCTCTCCCGGGGCGAGCGCGAGCTGATCGCCGCGTACGTCTCGCACCTGAACCGCACCGACTTCTGTGCCGACTCGCACGGCGCGTTCGCCGCCGCGCAGCTCGACGGTGGTGCCGAGCTCGTCGACGCGGTGCGTGCCGACGTCGCCACCGCGTCGGTCTCCCCGCTGCTCAAGGCCCTGCTCGGGGTCGCGGCCGAGGTGCAGGCGAAGGCCGCGCCGGTGACCGACGAGGCGATCGCGGCGGCCCGGGCGGCGGGTGCGACCGACACCCATCTGCACGACACGGTGCTGATCGCCGCCGCGTTCTCCATGTTCAACCGGTACGTGAACGGGCTCGCGACCGATGTCCCGGCGGACCCGGCGTTCTACGACGTCGCGGCCGAGCTGATCGTCGAGCACGGGTACGGCGCCGCCCTGGCGACGTGACCCGAGCGGGATGCTCCCGGCCCGGCCCTGTTCAGCTCTTCCCTTTCCGTTCCGTTCCGTTCTTCCCTTCCTGTTCTGTTCTGTTCTGTCCTGTCGGTTCGTCGTCCGAGGAGGCGTCATGGGGTGGACCACCGAGCACGTTCCCGACCAGAGCGGCAGGACCGCGCTGGTCACCGGTGCCTCCGGGGGCATCGGCTTCGAGACCGCCCGGGTGCTCGCGGCACGCGGCGCGCACGTCGTCCTCGCCTGCCGGGACGCCGAGCGGGGCCGTGCCGCGGCCGAGCGCATCGACGGCAGCACCGAGGTCGTCCCGCTGGACCTGGCGTCGCTCACCTCGGTGCGGCGGACGGCCGGGATCGTCCGCGAGCGGCACCGGCGGCTCGACCTGCTGGTCAACAACGCCGGAGTGATGTTCCCGTCGTACCGGCGCACCGAGGACGGATTCGAGACGCACCTGGGCGTCAACCACCTCGGGCACTTCGCGCTCACCGGGCTGCTGATCGATCTGATGACCTCGGTGCCCGGCTCCCGGGTGGTGACGGTCGCGAGCCTCGCGCACCGGATCGGCTTCGGCCGCCTGGACGAGGGGGCGGCCCGGTCCTTGACGGGGCGGCGTTCCATGACGGCGTACGGGCGCTCGAAGCTGGCGAATCTGCTGTTCGCGCGGGAGTTGCAGCACCGGCTCGCCGTGGCGGGCGCGGCCACCGTGTCGGTCGCCGCACACCCCGGGCTGTCGCCGACCGCCCTGTGGCACGGCGATCCACCCGCCCCGGCACGGCCGCTGGCCGCCGCGGGGATGCGGTGGCTGGCCCAGCCGGTCGAGGCGGCCGCCCTGCCGTCGTTGCGTGCCGCCGTCGATCCGGCGGTGCGCGGAGACGCATACCTCGGCCCTTCGGAGCGGTTCGGTGGTCGCGGCGCGCCCGAACCCGCCCGCTCCAGCAGGGCGGCGCGGAGCAAGGCGGGGCGGGGGCGCCTGTGGACGCTGTCGGAGAAGCTGACCGGGGTTCGGTACGCATGCGAGCCCTCGGCCCTCGAAACATCCGCGGCGGTGACCGAGGCGGCCCCCGCGCCCGCCGTCATGGGGTGCCCGGTGAGGGGTGGGCGGATATGAGCGGGGGCGCGGACGTCGGTCCGGCGGCCGGGAGGAGCCGGGGCGCGGCCGAGCGGAGCGTGCCGGCCGGGGTGGGTGTCGCGGCCGAGGTCGGTGCGGGCATCGAGCGGCCGGAGCGGTTCCGGCCGGTGGCGGCCTGGGCCTGGATGTGGCGCAGCTTCGACATGGAGCTGCCGGACGTCACCGGCGCGGCGTGGCGGGCGGAGCCGGGTACCGAGGCGCTCCCGGCTCGCGCGGCCGAGGCGGCCGGATACGCGCGGTACGCCGCTCACGGGCCCTGGTAGCGAAGCGCGGCCCAGCCGGAACGGCCCCGGGCACGGAGCGAACGGGCGGCGGGCGGTCCGGTGGTGCGGCCCGTCGGGAGAGGGCATCGGGGTGCGTCCGGCCGGGGCACCATGCACCCTCCCTCTGGGGAAGCGCGTTCCTCAGAGGCGACTTCCCGAAGCCGCGATCCAGGCTTCCTCCATCGTGCTGGGTGCGTCTTCTGGACAGTGCGCGGGGTCGGCCCGGGCCTAGCGTGGCGCCACGACACGCCCCCACCCCCCGTCTGGAAAGGCGACCCGCCATGGCGCAGACCACGCAGCGGCCCGCTCCGGCCCGGTCCCGGCCGCAGCAACACCCGGCCGGGAGACCCGGCTCCGGCAACCCAAACTCCTCGTTCTTCTTCAACGGTCACGTGCCGCGCCGTCGTGCGCTGGTGATCGGCGTCAGCGCACTGCTCGGCTTCGCGCTCACCGTGGTGTGGTCGGCGCAGTTCGTCGACAGGACCATCGGCGACACCATCGCGGACACGCTGCTCGGGCACCCGGCCAAGGGCACCCGATAGCGGGCGCGCTCGCCGGGCTCGTGTTCGCGCTGGTCACCGGTATCGCGGGGACGTTCACCGCGTGCAACGTGGCCGTGTTCAGCGCGCTCGCCCCGCTGACCGGCGCCCGGGCCACCTCCCGGCGCGGACGGATGGCCGCCGCGCTGCGGCCGCTCGGCCGGCTCGCACTCGGTGCGATCGTGGTGTCGGCGGTGTACGGCATGGTGGTGGGCGTGCTCGGTACGGGCATGCCGCAGTTCGACGAGAGCCAGGGGGGCGGCGGGTTCTCCGGGCGGCTGATCCAGGCGATGGTGGTCTACGGGCTGCTCGGCGCGGTCATGACGTACCTGGGCCTCGCCGCCCTCGGGGTGGTGCGCGATCCGCTGACGCGGGTGACCCGGATGTGGCCGGACGCCCCGATGTTCTTCATGGGCGGGCTGATCGGCGCGTTCCTCATCGGACGGCCCTTCCCCTTGTTCCGCCAGCTGTTCCGGGATGCCGCCGCGAGCCGCAACTCGTTGTACGCGGGGCTGGAGTTCGCGCTGCAGAGCCTCGGCAACATCCTGGTGATGGGGCTGGTGTTCCTGCTGGTCACCGGCTTCTTCGGGGACCGGCTGCACAGGTGGCTGACCCGGCGGCCGAGCCGGGCGTCGGCGCTGATGGCGGGGGCGTTCATCGCGGCCGGCGTGTTCATGATCCTTTACTGGGACGTGCGGATGCTGGCCCGGCGTGACCTCATCTGGTACCCGCTGGCGCCCTGGGCCGCCTGAGCGGCGGAGCCGGCCGTGGCGATGGCGGTGACGAGTTCGCCCGCCGCGTCGACGATGTCGAGCGAGGTCAGCTCGGGCTCGTCCAGGACCGGCACCAGGTCGGCGAGAAGCTGGGCGAAGCGTCCGTCGTTCTCGTACGTCATCGCCAGGTCGCCCTCCCACAGGGCGGCGCGGACGCGGCGGGCGGTGAGGATGCCGTCGGCCTCGGTGGAGGCGAGGAGCAGCTCGGCGACCCGCTTCTCCAGCGGGGTCGGTGCCCAGGCGCCGGCGCGGAGGTCAGCGACGAGTGCCTCGACGCGGCCGCGGGCGCGGTCGGTGGCGACGGGCTCCAGGAAGAAGGGGGTGCTGAGGTGGGTGGGAACGGGGGCGGCCATGGTGGTCCTCTCGTGGGGCGGGTGGGCGGGTAGCGCCACGGCTGGGTGTCAGCCGAGTCCGGCTGCGGTGCGCAGGGCGGCGGCGCGGTCGGTGCGCTCCCAGGTGAAGTCCGGCAGCTCGCGGCCGAAGTGGCCGTAGGCGGCGGTCTGGGAGTAGATCGGGCGCAGCAGGTCGAGGTCGCGGATGATCGCGGCAGGGCGGAGGTCGAAGACCTCGCCGATGGCCCGCTCGATGAGGTGGAGCGGGATCTCCTCGGTGCCGAAGGTCTCGACGAAGAGACCGACGGGCTCGGCCTTGCCGATCGCGTAGGCGACCTGGACCTCGCAGCGCGCGGCGAGACCGGCGGCGACGACGTTCTTGGCGACCCAGCGCATGGCGTAGGCGGCGGAGCGGTCGACCTTCGACGGGTCCTTGCCGGAGAAGGCGCCGCCACCGTGGCGGGCCATGCCGCCGTAGGTGTCGATGATGATCTTGCGACCGGTGAGGCCGGCGTCGCCCATCGGGCCGCCGATCTCGAAGCGGCCGGTCGGGTTGACCAGGAGCCGGTAGCCGTCGGTGTCGAGCTTGATGCCGTCCTCGACGAGCTGCCCCAGCACGTGCTCCACGACGAACTCGCGGATGTCGGGCGCGAGCAGCGACTCCAGGTCGATGTCGGAGGCGTGCTGCGAGGAGACGACGACCGTGTCGAGGCGGACGGCCTTGTCGCCGTCGTACTCGATGGTGACCTGGGTCTTGCCGTCGGGACGCAGGTACGGGATGGTCCCGTTCTTGCGGACCTCGGTGAG